>QKGY01000335.1 GCA_003250235.1 Desulfuromonadaceae bacterium | reverse complement strand
GGGGAAATGAGTGCTCACCATTACTTCCGTGAATTTGCCTACTGCGATAGCGGTATGATCCCATGGCTTTTGGTGCTGGAGATCATGAGCCAACAAGGAAGAAAACTATCGGAATTGGTTGACGAACGCATTGCCCTATTTCCCGCCAGCGGGGAAATCAATCGGGTGGTGCCTGATTCACAAGTAGTTGTGAAAGCAATTGAAAACCATTTTGCTGAAACGAGCAAAACTGCGGATCACACGGACGGTCTTAGTCTTGAATTCCCGGAATGGCGACTCAATGTCCGCGCATCCAATACCGAGCCGGTGCTACGACTCAATGTGGAATCACGGGGCGACGTTGAGTTAATGCAGCGGAAAACAGAAGAAGTCCTCGATATTATTGATCAGTTTTGAGATCGATAACGTTCTCTGCTTCAGTGAAGAGTTGGCTTATGCCTTTGAAGTTCCGTAAGTAAAAAGAGAGAGAATATGTAGGTTTCCCCCTCGATAACCGGATATCGATCAAAGCGTTTACCCTTCCATATTCTATATCTGTACTGGAGACTGTTATGGCACGCATCTTTGTCACCGGCGGCGCCGGATATATCGGAAGCCATGTGGTCAAGGCTCTTGGCGAGGCGGGGCACACCGTCCGGACCTACGATAATCTTTCCACGGGTAACCGCTGGGCGGTCCTCTTTGGCGATCTGGTCGAAGGGGATATCGCAGATCGCGAGACCTTGAAAAGGGCGATCGAGGCGTTCCGGCCGGATGCTGTCATGCACTTTGCCGCTTTTATCGAAGTGGCGGAGAGCGTTCGGAATCCCCTGAAGTATTACCGCAATAACCCGGCCAATGCACTGAACCTGCTTGAGGTCCTGCAGGAACTGGCTGTGCCCCGCTTTATTTTTTCCTCCACCGCGGCGGTGTACGGAACACCCGAGACGATTCCCGTTCGCGAATCGGATCCTTTGTGTCCCATCAATCCCTATGGTGCCTCGAAAATGCTCGTCGAGCGTTTTCTTGCCGATCTCTCCTTCGCCCGGGACGATTTCAGCTATGTGGCCCTGAGATATTTCAACGTGGCAGGAGCCGATGCGCAAAGCCGTATCGGTCAGTGTTACAAGAATCCGACGCACCTGATCACCCGGGCGCTGAAGACGGCGCTGGGGGAATTCCCCAAGCTTCAGGTGTTTGGCACCGACTACCCGACGCAGGATGGTACCTGTATCCGCGACTACATCCATGTGGATGATCTGGCGTCGGCGCATCTGGCGGCTCTTGACCATCTGCTCGCCGGAGGCGGCAGCGACATCTTCAACTGCGGCTATGGGCGTGGCTATTCGGTGCGTGATGTCGTGGAGTCCGCCAAACGGATTACCGGCATCGATTTCACCGTGGAGGAAGCTCCGCGACGCGAGGGCGATCCGGCCGCCCTTGTCGCCGACAGCTCCCGGATCACTGCACAGCTTGGCTGGACCCCGCGTTTTGCCGATCTGGATGTCATCATCCGCACCGCTTGGGACTGGGAACAGGTGTTGAAGCGAAAGCTGGTTTCGTGAGGGTAATCGGAACGAAGCTGAGTTGTACCGGGAATTGCCGATCAAGGAGGTGTTATGAGTGACAGCCGGACTACCCTGCAGGACCTGAAGGCAAAAATGGCGGAATTCGTCCGCGAGCGCGACTGGGAGCAGTTTCATACCCCGAAGAACCTCAGCATGTCGATCGCCATTGAGGCGGCCGAGCTGATGGAGCATTTCCAGTGGCTGACCGTCGAGCAGTCCAAAAATCTTTCTCCGGATGCTTTGGTCGATATCGGTGAAGAGTTGGCGGATATCGTGATCTATTCCCTGTCCCTGGCCAATACCCTCGGTCTGGATATGGCGGATACGGTTCTGGCCAAGATGGAAAAGAATATCCGCAAATATCCCAGCGAGCAGGTCCGGGGCAAGTCCCACAAATACACCTACTATAAAGATGCGGTTGCCGGCGATGACAACCGTGAGCCGGAAATCTGAATCCTGCAATCCCGCTCTTGAGGCATCGTGGCCAAACCTGCAAAAAAATACAGTCAGGCCTCCCGACTGCATGATGTGATCCGCATTCTCGAGGCGCGATACGGGGCCACGGTGGATGAACTGGTCGAAGAGTGCCAGGTCAACCGGCGCACCATTTACCGCGATCTTCAGGCCATTGCCGACGCCGGCTACCCCCTGGTGCGGGAGCGCGAGCCGGACGGGCGGGTGCTTTACCGTTTCATCACCGGCTTCAAGAACATCCCTCCCATCACCTTTTCCCTTCAGGAGCTGATGACCCTCTATTTCTGCCGGGGGCAGCTCGCCTTCCTTCAGGGTACCCCTTTTGCCGAGGACCTGGACGCGATCTTCGCCCGGATCCGTTCCAGCCTCCCGCCACGCAGTGTCGCTCACCTGGAGCGGCTGGCGGAGGCGGCCGTGCCGCGATTCCAGGGGCTCAGGGATTATTCCGGCAAAAAGGATATCCTTACCCGGGTGCGCGAGGCGCTGCTGTACCAGTATCGCTGCGTTCTGGTTTATGCGCCACCCCGAAGGTCCGGAGAGGAATACCTCTTTGATCCCTACACCCTGCTGTTTTACAAGGATTCCCTCTACCTCGGCGGTTACGCCCACAACCGCAAGGGGTTGCGTTTGTTCCTGGTGGACCGGGTGAAGGATATCCGTCTCACCGAGGAACGTTTCGAGATCCCCGAAGATTTTCGCCTCGATTCGCTGACCGGCAATGCGTTCGGGTTGATCGATGACCAGCCGATGCCTATCCGGGTTCGTTTTTCGCCCGAGGTTGCCCACCTCATCCGCGAACGATCCTGGCATCCCACCCAGACCCTCGAAGAGCAGAAGGACGGTTCCGTCATCCTCTGCCTCGAAGCGGCCGGCGAGCGGGAAATCCTTTCCTGGCTCTATTCCTACATCCCTCACGTGGAGGTTCTGTCCCCTCCTGGCCTTCAAAGACGGTTTGCAGAAGGCTTGCGCCTAGCGCTGGATCGCTGCGGCTGATCCTTGGAGTTCCGGGTCAAGGGCGTCTGCTAACGCCGTATTATTCCATTGAATCTAGTGTGACATATTCTGTCTCTGGTGCCGGTACACTAAAATCAAAACCGACACAGGAGGCAGACATGATCTATATCGACACGGTGGAATCTGAAGGGCAGGGCGTCTATTTCGATACCCATTCGGTGGAACGGTGCGACAACGGAGTGAAGATCTGTGGCATGGTTGGTGACGGGTATTACGAAGGGGAGGTTCTGATCGAACTCGGCCGGGACGCGGAAGTGACTTTCGTCGATCAGTGGCTGGGCAATGCCGACGAGGCCGCTTCTTTTCTTTTGCGTTGCGGCAATGACCGGATTCGGGCCGCCTTAGTGCAGGCGGCTTTGCAGATCCCCCTGGTGAAGGAGGGGCGCTGCGGTGTCTCCAGGGAGCCGGCTCCCCATGTGCACCTGCCGCTGTTTGCCGGCACATCGCGGGTCGAAGAAGAGAACGCCCGCTGGGAGGCGGCGTTCTGAGCGTTGCAATTCGCGGGGAGGTAGGGTACAAAAAGGCAAATCGCCTTCAAAGGAAACCCTATGCGCCCGATCGTCCTTGCCTCCACCAGCCCCTATCGCCGCCAGCTCCTCAAACAACTGGAGATCCCCTTTGTTGCGGATGCGCCCCTGTACAAAGAGGAGATGGATATCGGTATTGCGCCGGAGCTTCTGGTCAAGCATCTGGCGTACCACAAGGCGATCAGTCTGCGGGAGCTTTATCCCGAAGCCTTGATCATCGGTTCGGACCAGGTGTTTGTCGATCCGCGCAACAAAATTCTCGGCAAGCCCGGTACCCCGTCCCGTGCCATTGAGCAGTTGCGCACCATGGCTGGGAAAAGCCATACCTTCTACACCGGGGTGACGGTCTACGATGCCTCGACGGGGCAGTCGGTGTCCGACTTCGCCACCTACACCGTGACCCTCAAGGCGCTCACCGACAAGCAGATTGCTCAATATGTCCAGCGGGAGAACCCCGTCGACTGTGCCGGCTCCTTCAAGATCGAAGGGCTAGGAATCGCCCTGATGCAGAGCATGGAAGGGGAGGACTACACCAGCCTCATCGGGCTGCCCCTCATCAAACTGGTGGAAATCCTTGGACAGTTCGGGGTCGAAGTGCTCTAAGGACTTTTTAGCCTGTTTTGACCGTTTTGGAGGGTCACACAATCTCCTGTCGATCTCGCGTTTCGTTAGCTTGACCTCGTTCGAGAGCGAATGGTAAAATCTGCCAGACATTCATCCCAGCCGGTCATTGCGGCGTAACAGCGCTGGCAATATCGGTTTTTTTCATCTCCGGAAACCGTTTCAGGCTTTGATACTCCTTTCTGAGCGTCGCTGAAACGCCCCCTGACTTTCGCAAGAAAAAACACCTCAGTCTTCCGAAAGGCTGATCTCAAGCTCCAGAGGATTCGCATGGAACACGCCAATTTCGTCCATCTCCACCTTCACAGCCAATACAGCCTGCTTGACGGAGCCATCAAAATCGGCGACCTGGTCCACCGGGCCCACGAATACAAGATGCCGGCGCTGGCCGTGACCGATCATGGCAACATGTTCGGCGCGATGGAATTTTATATCAAGGCATCGGCGGCCGGTGTCAAGCCGATCATCGGCTGCGAGGTCTATATTGCTCCCGGTTCGCGTTTCGACAAGGGCAATGCCCGGGGGTCCTCCGAAGCCTCCTATCACATGGTGCTGCTGTGCCAGAACCTGACGGGGTATCGCAATCTCTGCCATCTGGTTTCCGCTGCGTACCGCGAGGGCTTCTACTATAAACCCCGTATCGACTGGGATTTGCTGAAGGAGCGCAACGAGGGGCTTATCGCCCTGACGGCCTGTCTGGGAGGAGAGATCCCTACGCTCATCGGCATGAACCGCATGGAGGAAGCGGCCGTTCGGGCTAGGGCCATGTCCGAGGTGTTCGACGACAACCGGTTTTTCCTGGAACTACAGGAGAACTTTCTGCCCGAGCAGGAGCCGGTCAACAAGGGACTCATCCAGCTCTCCCAGGATCTCAAGCTGCCCCTGGTGGCGACCAACGACTGTCACTATCTGACCCGGGAAGACGCCCACGCCCATGAGGTCCTGCTGTGCATCCAGACCGGCAAGACCATGGACGATCCCAACCGCATGCGGTTCTCCAACAACGAGTTTTATGTCAAAACTCCCGAGGAGATGACCCAGCTCTTTCGCCATGTGCCCGAAGCAATCAGTAACACGGTGGCCATCGCCGAGCGCTGCAACCTCGAGATCGATTTCAAGACCTATCATTTTCCCCAGTACGAAAAACCGGTGGACAAGAGCCTCGACGATGTGTTGTCCGAGATGGCCCGCACCGGCCTCGAGGAGCGTATCCGCGATATCCGCAAGATCCGCCCGAACTTTTCCGATGAAGATGAAAAGACGTATCGGGTTCGCCTGGAGCGCGAGCTGGACTGTATCATGCAGATGGGGTTCCCCGGATATTTCCTCATCGTGGCGGATTTCATCAACTGGGCCAAGGACCATACCATTCCGGTCGGCCCCGGCCGCGGCAGCGCCGCCGGCAGCCTGGTGGCCTACGCCATCCGCATCACCGACATCGATCCGATGCCCTACAATCTGCTGTTCGAGCGTTTCCTCAACCCAGAACGTATCTCCATGCCGGATATCGACGTCGACTTCTGCATCTACGGGCGTGAGGAAGTGATCAACTATGTCCGGCATAAATACGGCGAAGCCAACGTCGCCCAGATCATCACCTTCGGAACCATGATGGCCAAGGGCGTCATCCGCGATGTGGGCCGGGCGATGAACATCCCCTACGGGGACGTGGACCGTATCGCCAAGCTGGTGCCGGGGGTTCTCAATATCACCCTCAAAGAGGCGCTCCAGCAGGAACCCAAGCTCAAGGAACTGGTGGAGAAAGACGCCAAGGTCAAGGAACTCTTCACCATCGCCCTGGCGCTCGAGGGGTTGACCCGCCATGCGTCGACTCACGCCGCCGGCGTCGTGGTCACCCCCAAGCCTCTGCCCGAATACCTTCCGCTCTACACCGATCCCAAGTCGGGCGGTCAGGTGACCCAGTTCGCCATGAGCTATGTCGAGAAGATCGGGCTGGTAAAGTTCGACTTTCTCGGCCTGAAGACCCTCACAGTCATCGACAATGCGGTGCGTCTGATCCGCGAAGGGAAAAACCCTGATTTCGACCTGCGCATCATCGGCGATGACGACCCCGATACCTACCGCCTGCTGTCCGCCGGGGAGACGACGGGGGTGTTCCAGCTCGAATCCTCGGGGATGAAGGAGCTGCTGGTAAAGCTCAAGCCGTCGTGTTTCGAGGACATTATCGCGATCTGCGCCCTGTACCGTCCCGGCCCTCTGGGCTCGGGCATGGTCGATGACTTTATTCAGCGCAAGCACGGGCGCAAGTCCATCACCTATGATTTCCCGCAACTGGAGCCGATCCTCAAGGATACCTACGGGGTTATCGTCTACCAGGAACAGGTCATGCTCATCGCCCAGGTTCTGGCCAACTACAGCCTCGGCGGTGCGGACCTGCTGCGCCGGGCCATGGGTAAGAAGAAGCCCGAAGAGATGGCCAAGCAGAAGGAGATCTTCCTCGCGGGGTCCAAGGAAAACCATCTCGATATCAAGAAGGCCGAGGGCGTGTTCGACCTCATGGAGAAGTTCGCGGCTTACGGTTTCAACAAGTCGCACTCGGCCGCTTATGCCCTGGTGGCCTACCATACCGCCTATCTCAAGGCCCATTATCCCGTCGAGTTCATGGCTGCGCTGCTGACTGAGGACATGGAAAACACCGACAAGGTGATCAAGAACATCTCCGAGGTGCGGTCCATGGGAATCGAGGTGCTGCCCCCGGATATCAACGCCTCGGATCGTTCCTTCACCGTACACGAGCGTTCGATCCGCTTCGGGCTCGGCGCCGTAAAGGGGGTCGGCGCGGCAGCTCTCGAGTCGATCATCGAAGTGCGCAAGGAAGGGCCTTTTACCACGCTGCACGATTTTTGCGAGCGGGTCGATCTGCGCAAGGTCAACAAGAAGGTGGTCGAGGCGCTGATCCGCTGCGGCGCCTTCGATTCTCTCAAAGGCAAGCGCGCCCAGTATATGGCCGTTCTGGAGGAAGCCATGGAAATCGGCCAGAAGGTGCAGCGCGAGAAGGCCCAGGGGCAGGAGTCCCTGTTCGGCGTTTCGGAGATCGTCTCCCACAACGGCAACGGGTATGGTGAACTCCCCGAGATGGAGGAGTGGCCGGAAAAAATTCTTCTCGGCTTCGAGAAGGAGGCGCTCGGCTTCTATATCACCGGCCATCCCCTGGCTCGCCATGGCGACACGATCCGCCGATTCGCCACCTGCGACACCTCCGGTCTGTCCGAGCGGCCCGACAAGTCCGAAGCCCGGGTTTGCGGCATCGTGGCGGGGCTCAAGGAGCTGACGACCAAAAAGGGGGACCGCATGGCCTTCGTCACGCTGGAGGACCTCAGCGGTTTTGTGGAAATGGTGGTCTTCCCGGAGGTCTACATGGCCTCCATGGAATTGCTCAAGTCGGAAGAACCCCTGCTGGTCAGCGGGACGCTGGATGTGGGGGAGGAAACCTGCAAGCTGATGGTGTCGGAAGTGCTGTCGCTGCGCGAGGTCAAGGAGCGCCAGACGCGCAAGGTACATTTCCGTATCACCAGCCCTGGCTTGGACGAAAACCAGCTCAGGGCTTTGAAGGGCATCCTCGAGCGTCATCGCGGCACCTGTGAGCCGCTGATTCATCTGGTGATCCCCAATCGAAGCGAGACGACGATTCGCCCCGGGGAGCGCCTGAAGGTATCTGCCACGGACGAGTTGATGGAAGAGTCCGAAAAGCTGTTCGGCTATAAGGTGGTCACCTTCGAATAAGAGCCGAAAGTCCGTTTCGGGGGTAATGCAGACTTTGCCGACTGGTTCCGTGTGATAAAGCATTGTTATTTCGCGTGCGTTGTTATATAAATGAACGCTTGCGAAACAAATGGACAAGTCAGGAGATACGATTATGCAATTCTATCTTGATTTTGAAAAACCCCTTGTCGACCTG
>QKGY01000158.1 GCA_003250235.1 Desulfuromonadaceae bacterium | reverse complement strand
AGCATCAAGGCGCCGATTTCCGGACGCATCGGACGTTCGTCGGTAACCACCGGTGCGCTGGTCACCGCCAGCCAGGAAACGCCGCTGGCCGTCATCCAGCAACTTGATCCCATGTATGTGGACGTCACCCAATCGACTGCCGAACTGTTACGTTTGAAACGGAACTTGGCCAGCGGCCTGCTGAAGAACACCGCCGCGGAACAGGCCAAAGTCAAACTGCTGCTGGAAGACGGCACGCCCTACCCCCATAGGGGAACGCTGAAATTCTCCGAAGTCACGGTTAATCAGAGCACCGGCTCGGTCACCCTGCGAACCCTTTTCCCCAATCCGGACCACCTGCTGCTGCCGGGGATGTTCGTCCGTGCCATCGTTGAAGAAGGGATGAACGAACAGGCGATTCTGGTACCGCAGCGGGGCGTGACCCGTAATCCCGAAGGACAGGCGACGGTTATGGTGGTCGGTGCGGAGGAGAAGGTTGAGCAACGGCTTATCGAAGTCGTGCGCACCGTCGACGACAATTGGCTGGTCGGCAAAGGCTTGCAGGCGGGCGACCGGGTGATCCTCGAAGGAATTCAGCGCGCCCGGCCCGGCACGCCGGTCAAGGCCGTGCCGTTCGGCGCCGAGCAACCGGCCGCCGTTGCGCAACCAGAGGCCGCAACAAAATGATGGCGCCATCTCAAAACCTGACTATCATTCATCTTCCGCCAGAAGGCTTCCCCCTTTGAAAAAGGGGGGCTAGGGGGGGTATCACTCACAACGGTAGATCAAATCCCCCTGAATCCCCCTTTTTCAAAGGGGGACTTGGTCGGCGAAAGATGAATAATAATCAGCTCTCACAATATTTTGCGAAAGCATCATATAAAAACAAGGAGTTCTCATGCCCCGGTTTTTCATAAACCGACCCATCTTTGCCTGGGTCATCGCCATCATGGTCATGCTGGCCGGCCTGCTGGCCATCAAAACCCTGCCGGTCTCCCAGTATCCGCCGATCGCACCACCGCAGATCGCCATCCGTGCTACATATCCGGGGGCCTCGGCCCAGACCGTGCAGAACACCGTCACCCAGGTGATCGAACAGAAACTCAACGGCATCGACAACCTGATCTACATGTCGTCGACCAGCGAATCGAGCGGGGCCGTAGCCATCACCCTGACCTTCAAGGCCGGCACCGACCCCAACATCGCCCAGGTCCAGACCCAGAACAAGCTGCAGCTGGCCGTTCCGCTGTTACCTGAGATCGTCCAGCGGCAAGGAATCCAGGTGGTCAAATCGACCCGCAACTTCCTGCTGATCGTCGGCCTGGTTTCGGAAGACGGTTCCATGGACCGCAATTCTCTGACCGACTACATGGTCTCCAACATCCAGGACAACATCAGTCGCCTGGACGGGGTCGGGGAAATCCTCCAGTTCGGCACCCAGAACGCCATGCGCATCTGGCTCGACCCGGTCAAGCTTTACAACTACCACCTGACCGCCAGCGACGTGGTAACAGCGCTGCAGGCCCAGAACGCACAGGTGTCGGCCGGCCAGCTCGGCGGCCTGCCATCTGTCAAGGGGCAGCAGCTCAACGCCACCATCACCGCCCGCACCCTGTTGCAGACACCGGAGCAGTTCGACGCCATCATCCTGCGCACCAATCCCGACGGCTCGACGGTAAGGCTCAAGGATGTGGCACAGGCCAAGATCGGTACTGAAAACTACCAAACCCAGGCGTTCTACAACGGCAAGCCCTTGGGCGGGATGGCGATCCGACTCGCCTCCGGCGCCAACGCCCTGGAGACCGGGGACCGGGTCAAGGCCAAGATGGCCGAGCTGGCAAAATACTTCCCGCCGGGAGTGAAGGTGGTCTACCCCTACGACACCACCCCCTTCGTCAAAATCTCCATCGAAGAGGTGGTGCGGACCCTGATCGAGGCCGTTTGCCTGGTCTTCGCCATCATGTTCCTGTTTTTGCAGAATATCCGCGCCACCCTGATCCCGACCATCGCCGTGCCGGTGGTCCTGCTTGGCACCATGGGGGTGCTGTCGGCCGCCGGATTTTCCATCAATACCCTGACCATGTTCGCCCTGGTCATCGTCATCGGCCTGCTGGTCGACGACGCCATT
>QKGY01000294.1 GCA_003250235.1 Desulfuromonadaceae bacterium | reverse complement strand
CTTCTTTGAGGGCTTCGGACAGGGTCGGATGGGCGTGTACGGTCAGGGCGATGTCCTGGGCGCTGCCGCCGAAATTCATGACCATGACGGCCTCGGCGATCAGGTCGGAAGCCCGGGGGCCGACGATATGGATACCCAGAACCCTGCCGCTGTCGGGGCTCGCCAGCACCTTGACGAACCCGTCCGTCTCATCGAGACAGCGGGCCCGCCCGTTGGCGGAAAAGGGGAACTTGCCGACGGCGAACTCGACGCCGTCCTGCTTCAGCTGTTCCTCGCTGCGACCGACCGAGGCCGCTTCCGGCCAAGTATAGATGATGCCTGGGATGATGTCGTATTCGACCTGCGAACTCTGGCCGGCAAGCCGCTCGGCGAAGACGACCCCGTCTTCGGAGGCCTTGTGCGCCAGCATCGGTCCGGGGACCAGGTCGCCGATGGCGTACACGCCGGGAACGCTGGTCTGGAAATCCTTATCCACGATGATACGGCCGCGCTCGTCGAGACGGACGCCGGACTCTTCCAGGCCGAGATCCCGAGTCAGGGGGCTGCGTCCCACGGCCACCAGGATGCGGTCGCAAGTGATCTCCTCGCTGCTGTCCTTGCGCTCCAGGGTGACGGTTGCCCCTTCCTTGGTCCGTACCGTCTTGGTGATCTTGCTCTGCAGCAGGAATTCCATTCCCTGCTTTTTGAGGGAGCGCATGAGCTGATCGGCCGTTTTGCGGTCCATGTTGGGCAGGATGTTCGGAAGCATCTCCACCACCGTGACTCGGGCGCCGAGCCGGAGCCAGACCGAGCCGAGTTCCAGACCGATGAAGCCGCCCCCGACCACGAGCAGATGTTTTGGAACCGATTCGAAGCAGAGGGCTTCCCGGGCGCTGACGACCAGCTTCTGGTCAAAGGGAAGATCCTTCAGCTCGGTGGCCGTGCTTCCGGTGGCCAGGAGAACCCGTTTGCCCGAAAGCTCCTGAGGACTGTCGCCGGAAGCCTCGTCCGTCACCCGGACCCGGTGCGGTCCTGTCGCAGTGCCCCCCTTCAGCAGGACACCCGCTCCCTTGAATCGCTTGATCTTGTTCTTCTTGAACAGAAAGGCCACGCCGTCGGTCAGCTTTTTCACCACATCGTCTTTGCGGGCCATCATGCGTGGGATATCGAGCTTGGGTGGTGAAACGTCGATACCGTGCCCGGCGAAGCTGTCGCGGGCCATGGCAAAGAGTTCGCTTGAGTCGAGCAGGGCCTTGCTGGGGATGCATCCCTCGTTCAGGCACACGCCGCCGAGACTTTCCCGGCGCTCGATGACGGCGACCTTCATGCCGAGCTGGGCGGCGCGGATGGCGGCCACGTATCCGCCGGGTCCTGCCCCGACGACGATAAGATCATAGATGTCTTCAGTCATGGTTCCCCCGATATGCAGTTGACGGTGTCGTTTTGGGATACAACGGCTCAGAGCTCAAAAAGCAGCTCCTCGGGTTCCTCGATGTATTCTTTGATCAGTTTGAGGAACTGGACGGCTTCGCGTCCGTCGATGATCCGGTGGTCGTAACTGAGCGCCAGGTTCATGATGGGGCGTACAAGGATTTCTCCGTCGATGACCACGGCGCGATCCTTGATGGCGTGCATGCCGAGAACCGCACTCTGCGGTGGATTGAGGATCGGGGTGCTGAGCACCGATCCGTAAATCCCGCCGTTGCTGATGGTGAACGTTCCTCCTTCAAGGTCGGCGAGGGTGATGCGGTTCTGTTTGATCTTCTCGACGAAGCCGTTGATGGTCTGCTCTACCTGGGCAAAGTTCAGCGTGTCGGCATCGCGGATCACCGGGACCAGAAGGCCCCTTTCCGATCCGACGGCGATCCCGATGTCGTAGAAATGCTGGGTGACGATATCCTCCCCATCAATCCGGGCGTTGACGACGGGAAATTCCTTGAGCGCCTCCACGACGGCTTTGACGAAGAAAGACATGAAGCCGAGGGTGACGCCGTGCTTTTTCTGGAAATGGTCCCGATGCTTCTGGCGCAGCGCGAGGACCCGGCTCATGTCCGCCTCGTTGAAGGTGGTGAGCATGGCCGTCTGTTGCCGTACGGACAGCAGGCGTTCCGCGATCTTCTTGCGGATAGGGGTCATCGGCTG
>QKGY01000416.1 GCA_003250235.1 Desulfuromonadaceae bacterium | reverse complement strand
TCTTTCCATCCGGGGATCACCTGATTCAGGGTGATCTCGGCCGGATGGCCATCCCGATAGGAGCTGTCGAACTCCTGCCCGTCCAGGCGCATGCCGCGATAGTTGACGAGGACGCGATCGGTTGCCGAAGGCTTTTTCCCCTGTCCGGCAACCAGCACCTGATATTGCAGCCCGCTGGGCAGGGCGACGACGCCCTTTAATTTGGCGTTCTTGGCCAGGAAGTCCCGCCCTTCGGCGCGATACCCCTCTTGTTTCTGGGCCTGGACCTCAAGCACTTTCTGTTTCAATTCGATCAGGGTCGTGCGCATTTCCGCTTTCGACATGGCGGGGGCGGTCCCCTGCATGGCGTCGCGCAGCCCTTGCAGGAGCAGGGTGTCGCGCAGGTCGATCTTCTGGTCCTTGAGGTCGCCGCCGATCTGATACCCCAGGCTGTAGTTGATCCTGTCCATGGTATCGGTCAGCGGGGCGGCGGTGTCGGCGGCGATTGCCAAGGCAGGCACCAGGAGTAGCGGAAGTAACCATAGAATTTTCATGCATCATTCTCCTTTTTAATCCGTAATTCTCTACCGGTTGAACAAGTCTACCAGATAGCGCGTCGATTTCCTCATTCCGGACACGAAGCGAAAAAAAGGCCGCCCCCGAAGGGGCGGCCAGGGGCTGTCGGGGATGTTGACTACATACCCGCGGGCAGGGCCCCGACATAGTAGGGACGCATCATTTCGTTGTCCTCATGCTCGAGGATGTGACAGTGCCATACATAGAGCCCCTCGCGGTCGAAGGTGGCGCGGATGCGGGTGACCTGGCCGGGCAGGGCGATGACCGTATCCTTGAAGCCCCGTTCGGCCGGTTGCGGAGGCGAGATGATGCCGTTGGGCATCATGGTCAGAGGATCGAGGAGTTCGCGGTTCTCAACCTGGAAGCGCACCAGATGCAGGTGGATGGGGTGGCCGTCCATGGTGAAGTTGTAGATTTCCCAGGTCTTCGTATCGCCCAGTTGCGGGTTCTCGGTGATCGGGGCCATCCACAGTTTCGGTGCACCCATGTTGACACCGCCAGCTTGGGTGAGTGTGCCGAGCAAGGCTGCCCGCGGACCCATCTCCACCCCGCCAAGCGCCGCGCAGGTAGCGACAATGTTCGGGTCGGCGACCGTAAAGGTGGCCAGTACGGTGATGGTTCCGTTAGGCTTGACGCTGACGCAGACCTTCTGCGAGCCTTCTTCGTTCAGGCTGACCTGGGTGATGCCGTTGGGGGCCGGGATCTGCAGATCGTAGCCCTGTTCCGCGTTCAGCACCAGGTTCTGAGCCGGTGTGCTCGGGTCGGGAGCGATCGGGGCGGCACCGACGACGAACTGCATCACCTGGCCGGTTGTCGAAGGATCGGCCGGAACGTCGGGGAAGCCGCCGAAGGGCGCATCGGGCGCCGTATTGATCATGCGGACGATGGTCCCGGCGGGCAGCCCGGTGAAATCGACGATCACGTCAGCGCGTTCCGCGGGTCCCATCAGCAAAGCCTGCATGGGATCGGCAGCGGGAACGAGGGCCGGAACGGTTCCGTCACCGGGAAGAGGCGTGGCGAAACCGGTCTGGATCATGACGACCTGGGGCAGGAAACCCTGCTCGGCGCCGATCTGGAAGAACGGCAGTTCGATGCCGGTCTTGTCGGCTTTGACCTTTTTGTTGCCCTGCAGTTTGCCGCCGGGTTTGACGACCTCGAACAGCGCGAGGTTCAGGAAGCGGCTGTTGGTGCCGTTGAGCAGTCTCAGGCGGTAGCGCTCGGGAGCGACATCCAGGGTCGGCCAGGTGGTGCCGTTGACGACCATGGTGTTAAAGAACGCTTCCGGGTTCCATATCGGACTGATATCGGAGTTGCTTCCGGCGCCATTGATGTAGGGGCCGGCATAGCCGTCGAAGAAGAGGCGGCTGCTGGGGTAAAAGAGGGACCCGTCGATATTGAAGGAGCGGTCCTGAATAACGATGGGGATCTCGTGGATGCTGGCCCTGTAGGCGGCGTCAAAGTTCGGGTCGCCGCTGCCGGAAGGGGCCGGGCCCGGAAGGACGCCGGCAAGCTGCGTCACGCCGTCGGTGGCGTCGTCGTTGAGACCGCGAACCAGATAGAATCCGGCCGGTCCGGCATACACGTTAACCCGGGTGATGCCCAGGGAGTGGTCGTGGTACCAGAGGGTGGTGGCCGGCTGGTCGTTTTCGTAGGCGTAAAAGGCCGAGCCGGGGACGCTATTGCTTGTATCCCACTGGGAGAATATCGATCCGGAGCTGGCATAACCGGCCGGGATATTGTTGGCGGCCGGAAGCCACCAGGCCTCGGGATACCCGTCGGATTCGGGATTGACATGCGCGCCGTGCACGTGGGTCACCATGGGAACCGGGCCTGTGTATGGAAGCGGGTTGAAGGTGACGCAGTCGGTGCGGTTGGTTCCGTCGGCACAGTTTGTTGCCGCCGGATTGGCCCAGTGCAGGGTCTGATCAATGGGGAAAAGGTGCGGCAGATAGTTGCCGTTTGCATCGACCAGATCGTTGATCCAGCGAATCTTGGTCATCTGGTTGGAAAGGGTTTCGATGGTGAACGACGGGTAGTTGAAGGTGATTCCCTGGTTCAGCGGCACCGGAGCGACAAAATTGGCCGGCAGCGTATCCTCGGCCCGTCCGTAGCTCCATATGGTGGTTGCCGGAAACGCATCAGCCCGGCCGTTTACCGTATTCCAGACGCCGCCGGGGAGAATCTGCTGCTGGAACTGCCTCACGGCAATGTTGTAGTCGGCTGTCGGGGTGTTGATATCGGCGCTTAACGGCATCTCCGGAGGGATGACCAGCGGTTGAACGTATTTCGGGATGGTCAGAGGGTCAAGGGTTCCGCCTGGCAGAGGAACGGCCAAAGCACCGAGCGACCCGAGGAGTACGGTCATGACCAGGCAAAACATTGCGAGGATGCCTGGAAAAGGTCTTCTTTGTGTTGAGTTTTTTTTCATACCAGCCTCCGTAATGAAAGAGCGACAGAACGGCCCGTCTCAGAAGAGTTGGTGGGGATTGTTCTAATTCTTGACTATATTAGTAGCAAATTGAGGGGAATGGACAATGGGTAGTTTTGCGTAAAGCGGGGGCGGATATGGCTACTTTGTCGGTAGGAGAAAGGGTGGGTACGCGGCGATTTATTTTTCCCACAACTCCGGATCGATCAGGCCGGTGCGAATGGCGTATTGCACCATCTTGACGGGGTTGTCGATGCCTAACTTATGCGTGATGGCCGCCCGGTGCTTGTCGACCGTCTTGGGGCTGATGCAGAGAATATCGGCTATCTGGCTGCTGGTGTTGCCTTCAACCAGCAGGCGGAACACCTGCTGCTCCCGGTCGGACAACCGGTCGAATTCCGAGGTCTTGGGTTTGTCGTCGTGATGCTTCAGATAGCTTCGGATGACGGTCTGCTGCACCTGGTTGGCCAAAAAGGCTTTGCCCTGGGCCGCACAGCGAATGGCTTCGAGGAGTTCGCTGCTCGGAGCCCCCTTGACGATATAGGCCGTAGCGCCGGCCTTGAGGGCCTCGTGGATATAGGCGTCTTTTTCGTACCCGGAAAGGACAACGGTGCGGCAGTCGGGACAGCAGTCCTTGAGCAGGCTGATCGTCTCAATGCCGTTCATGCGCGGCATGGCGATATCGATGACGATCACCTGGGGCTGCAGCTTACGGGCCTTCTCCAGCGTTTCGAAGCCGTCGCAGGCCTCTCCGACGACCTCCATATCCGACTGTGGGGCAATGAGCAGCCGCAGACCCTCTCGCAGAATGCTGTGATCATCGGCCAGCAGGATGCGTATCGGTTTCATCTTTTTTCCTCGTAAAGGCTTCAGGCAGAAAAACCTCGATGGTCAATCCTTTCCCCGGGGTTGAGTCTATATGAACCTTTCCATGGATGACGGAAGCTCTTTCCTGCATACCGAGAAGACCCAGACCCCAGTGGTCCTTATGGTTTTTGTGCATTTGTTCCAGAGGAATCCCCCGACCGTTGTCGCGGACGCTCAGAAAAAGGCCGTTATCCCTGGTGTCCAGACGGACATCCACCCGAGTGGCTCCCGAGTGTTTCACGCAGTTGTTGAGAGCTTCCTGGCAGATGCGGAACAGAATAACCTCGGACTCGCGAGAGGGGCGGTTGCCGGAAGACGGAGCCTGATAGCTGAAATGGATACTCGGCGATTGCTGGGCAAACTCCTTGACAAGCCACTCCAGCGTGGCAAACAGCCCGATATCGTCCAGCATCGCCGGACGAAGGCGATCGCAAATGCCACGAATGTCCCTCTGCAGGCGGTCTGACAAACTCAGCAAACGGTCGCATTGAAACTGAAAATCCTGCTCATTGGAGAAGCTGTGCCCTTTGAGCATTTCCAGGCCCATCTGAAAAGCGGTCAGAACCTGTCCGAATTCGTCGTGAAGATCCTGCGCCACCCGCTTTTTTTCGATTTCCGATGTTGCCATCAGCTGCCGTGAAAGCTGGCGGATATCCTCTTCGCGCTGGCGCAACTGCTCTTCGGCCTTTTTGCGTACGGAGATATCGGTATAGGTCCCCACGGCACGCAGAGGCGCTCCACGTGCGTCCCGGGCGACCACCCGTCCTCGCGCCAGCACCCAGATCCACTTGCCGTTCTTGTCTTTCAGGCGGTACTCGACCTCGTAACCGGGAGTCACTCCGGCCAGGTGCTCCTCCAGCGCCTTCATGGCGTCGTCCCTATCGGCCGGATGCAGAAGGCTTGCCCAGGTCTCGAAGTGGGGGAGCAGTTCGTCGGGATCGTAGCCGAGGACCGAGCGCCCCCGCGGGCTGAAATAGACGTGGCTGGTTTCGATGTTCCAGTCCCAAAGGCCATCGTTGACGGCTGCAAGAGCGAGATTGAGACGTTCTTCGCTTGCGAGGAGCTGGCTGACGGTGTCCTGAAGCGCTCTGGCATGAACGGTCAGCGGCCTGTAATGGAAAAAATAGAAGGTGGGCGAGAGCAGGGCAACCAGGACGGCGGCTTCGGTCAGGGCCTCGGTCGCCGGAGGTAAAGCGAACAGCTGTTTTGAGACCAGGTGGACAAGGGCTTCTGAGAAAAAAATCGACACAGCCAGCAAGGGGAGAACTCTGCCGGCGGCAAAACGGGGGGGCGGGCCTTCTGCCGTCTGACCGTACTTCTGCGCAGGGGCCTGTACGGCGGAACCGGATACCGTTTCTGTTTCTGCAGGAGAGGAGAGGATATCGTTCACACAGAACCTGTCGTAGGGGTTAAAAATGGAATAGCATAAAAAGTATATCAGGAAATTCGCTTAAAAATTAACAGGTTTCAAAAAATTAGCGATAAATGACTCATCCTCTGAGCCATTGTCTTTGCGCCGTATACATTTCATCGAACATCCGGCGGATTTCATCCAGGGTACATACCGCCGCTGTCAGCGGATCGAGGCACAGGGCGTGAAAAGCCGCCTGGGGATCCTCTTCGAGGGCGGCCTTGACAATGAGCTCATGCACGCTGATGTTGGATCGGTTCAAGGCGGCGCACTGCGGAGGGAGATCGCCGACGTTGACCGGATGCAACCCTTCCCGGTCGACGCGGATGGGCACTTCGACCACGCAGTTGTCGGGAAGATTGCCGATCAGCCCGCGATTGACCAGGTTGCCGTTGATCTGCACCGGCTGCCCAGTGCACAGGGCTCGAATGATTTTGGGGGCGTTCAGAATATTCTCTTCCACGCGGATGGGGATCTCTCCTTGCAGTTGTCGGGACAGAATCCGCGCATCGGTCTCATGCACCTGCCTGGAGAGTTTCTGCAGGTTCCAGCGGCGGGGCAGGAAGCGGTTGATGAGATCCTCGTGCTTGCGGAAATAGGGGACGTAATCGGTGAAGTGCCAGTGATTTTCCGTCGACCAGTAGCCGAAGTGTCGGTAGATTTCGCAGCGCACCCCGTCAGCCTCATAGACCCCCGGGTCGTTTACGGCCGCCGCGATGTCCGCCGTTCGGTCCTTGCCGTCAACCAGCAGTTGCAGAATCCAGGTCATGTGATTGATGCCGCCGTAACGGGCCTCGATGTTTGCGGGGACCCGCGCGTACATCAGGTCGGCCCAGTCCTCGGGGGTGTACGGGTGTTTCACCCAGGGTCCCAGCCCGAGGTAGCCGGCGAGCTGCGCCAGGGTATAGGTGACGCCGTAGCACAGGCCGACGGTGCGTATTCGGGAGTATTGACTGGCCGCCCAGACCAGAGGGGCCAACGGGTTCGCATAGTTGATAAACAGCGCCTGCGGGCAGACCTCCTCCATGTCGTCCAGAATCTGGAGTGTCGGGGGGATGTGGCGAAGGGCACGGAAAACCCCGCCGGGTCCCAGGGTGTCTCCGACTTCCTGGTCCACGCCGTACTTTTTGGGAATGGCGACATCCAGTGTCCAGGGTTCCAGCCCCCCCACCTGGATGGTGTTGATGACGAAATCCGCCCCTTCCAGGGCCCGCTTCTGCTCCATCGTCCCTGAAACCAGATCCGTGGGCAGACCTTCCTGGCTAAGCATTTTTCGGGCGATGGCCAGGGAGCGTTCCATGGCCTGCCGGTCGATGTCCTGGAGGCTGACCCTGAGATCGGCCAGGTCCTGATGGCAATAGAGGGAGCTGAGGATTTGCCGGGTAAACATGGTGCTGCCGGCGCCGATAATGGCTAATTTTTTCATGACAAAAAATCCCGGTCCTCTTTGTGAAACAGCGAATTCCGCGGCACAGAGATGTCTCCAGATAGGCTCACGTGCAGCCAAAGCGACTGTTTTCGATGATACAGGGTTTCAAAATACCTGTAAATGCCACGAGGTAAAACAGTTTGGTGGCTCATACCGGTATGCGAGATGGACATACACGAAGAAACCCGTTTCCGGACTAGGAAAAAACGCTCCTTCACACAAAACCTGTCTTTTTTGTTCAGGGCAGGTCGATTAATTGCCTTGGGAAATTCTGATTGGAAAATCACCGAAACATGACGGCGTTAAAAATGGATGGAAGCGGCGCCGTTTGGTCAGGCCCATGGCGAGGGTCGCGAGTGACGACGGTTCATGCCGGAAGATAAAACATTGTCACGCATTTTTTGTGACAATGTTTTTGATTTAAATAGGACTGTATACGTCTTTTAGTGTGGAAACGGCATGTCCTATGCAAATTCCAGAAGAGGAATCCAAAACGCTACGCGTTATTCGTCACACGTCATGTTCTAAGGGAGATAAACAAAATGCGCAGTATCAAACAGAAAATGCTGGCTATCGGAGGGGTGATCTTATTGGGAATCTGTGTCCTGGGCGGTGTGTCATGGCACAGTAACGGGCAAGTCAAAGCGTCCCTGGCACAATCGGATCTGCGTGACGCCCAGCTGAGCGAGATCGGAAAGCTTAAGCTGGCAAGACTCACGATCTCCTGGGCCGCCATGGATGCCCTGGTCGACCGGGACTCCGGCAGGGTTTCCGACGAGGTACGGGGAGATATTGACAACAGTGCCGGAATTCTGACAGCCGGCGCCGAGCGGTTGAAAGCCGTGGCGGATACGCCCGAAGAGAAGCGTCTCGCCGAAGCCTTTGCCCAGCATGTTCAGGAGCTGGTTCCTGCCATTCAACGGGATATGGTCGATCTGATCGCTGCCCGTGCCGAGCGTTCGGAGTATGCGCGCCTGGACGATGTGGTCGATAACGCATCCCAGGAGATCGAAGATATTCTGGGAACCTTTGAAAAATCGGTGCGCGAAGAGATGGCGGAAGCCTCCGAGTCTCTAGCGAGAACCCTGAATCAGACCAATACCACGCTGGCTGTCACCATTGCCCTCCTGGCGGTCGTGCTGACCCCGATCTTTCTGCTTTTTGCCCGCGGCATCATCGCGCCGATGCAGAAGACGGTGAACATGATCCAGGAATTGGAGAAGGGACATCTCGGGACCCGGATCCACTTGAAGCAGAAGGATGAGATCGGTACGATGGCCAACGCCATGGACGCCTTTGCCGACAGCCTCGAGCACGAAATCGTCGGCAATCTGCAGAAGCTGGCCGAAGGGAATCTGTCCTTCCGCATCAACCGCGACGAACAGGATAGGGTACGTCATGCTCTGAACCGGGTGGCCGAGGATCTCAATCGGCTGATCGGGGAGATCCGGATTTCCGGGGAGCAGATTGCCTCAGGCAGCGCCCAGGTCTCCGATGGAAGCCAGGCGCTGTCCCAGGGGGCGACAGAGTCGGCAGCGAGCATCGAAGAGATCACCAGCAGCATGACCGAGATGGCCGCCCAGACCCGGCAGAATGCCGAGAACGCCACCCTGGCCAACACCCTGGCCGCCGAGTCTTTGGGGTCGGCAGAAAAGGGCAACGCCCAGATGCAGCAGATGGTTGCCGCCATGGACGATATCAACGACGCCAGTCAGAACATCTCCAAAATCATCAAGGTCATCGACGAGATCGCGTTCCAGACCAATCTGCTGGCGCTCAATGCCGCCGTGGAAGCGGCGCGGGCCGGTCA
>QKGY01000372.1 GCA_003250235.1 Desulfuromonadaceae bacterium | reverse complement strand
AGAGGCGGAGATTCATCCGGAAGAGCAGGTCTCCGAAAAACTCTCCCTGTCGGATCGCTTCGGCATTACCCTCGGATTCTACCCCATGAGCCAGGAAACCTATCTGAGTATCGTCCGTCACCTGGCCGGACAGCGTAAACTGGGCATTGCCGAGCAGGATCTGCAAAGCCGGGCTCTGCAATGGGCCCTGAGTCGCGGCGCCCGGTCAGGACGGGTCGCCCGGCAATTTGTGGATGATCTCACCGGCCAACTGTTGCTGGAGGCGATCAAGCCCAAGGAAATGCCCGGTTCAGCCTGAATCCTTCCGGGAGGACGCCGCAAAATTCGAATCACAACCTGTTGTTTCAAAAGGGCTTTCCCAACTCATCCACAGTTTCGTGGAAAACCCTGTGGGGAACATCGGTGAAGACGACGGCGAGCCCTGAAGCCTCCTCTGTCCGCAGCCTTTTGCCTAATTTTTAACCACCAAGGCTCTTGCTTTTTTTGGCTCTGAGCCGCAAGAGCCTTCTTGAGCTTGAGCAGGATTTCGTGTAAAAATCGGAGGGGAAAATCCTCAACGACGGGCACCCTCCACCGCCAAATTCTGCTGAGAAGGAAATCTCCGATGGCTCCCATGACTGAAGCCTCTCTGTTCGACGCCTGCCGGGTTCTCTTCGGCCCCGAACTGACCCTCAGCAGGGAATTTCTCTGCTATCTTCAGCCCAGCGGCGCCAAGTCCGCGTACCGGACCCGTGCCAAGCAGACCCATCCCGACAGCGTCACCGTCGGCGATCCGCTCAGCCAGAAACGTCAGAACGTCCTGTTCAACGATCTGACCAATGCCTACAAGCTGATCCATTCTTTTCTCGAACAGCGCGAAAAAGGATACGGGCTGCCGCCGAAAAGAACCGGCGCATATCACCCCCAGCCCAGAAAATCGCCCCAAAACCCTTCATCCTCCTCAAAAGGCACCCGCAGCGGAGCGGAAACGTTCTACTCCGGAGACGTCCCGCCAAGAAAGCTGGAGTTCGGTATCTATCTCTACTATCGCGGCCTCATTCCTTACCAGGCCCTCATCGCCGCTCTGGTGTGGCAGCGCGGCCAAAGACCGTCCATCGGGGAGATCGCCTGTCGCTGGGGCTGGCTTGACGAAACCTCCATGCGTCTCATCCTCGGCGCCAAAGGCCCTTTCAGCCGTTTCGGTCAGCGCGCCATCCGACTCGGCCTGCTCACTCCTTTTCAGGTACAGACCCTGCTGCGCTACCAGCAGAATCTTCACAAACGCATTGGGCAGTACTTTGTCGAAAGTGCGCTTTTGACGGACGAACAGATCGAAGCGTTCGCCGAAGAGATGAAAACCCACAACCTCAAGGTAGCCTCCGGCCAGAAAGGCCGTTGCGGCAACACCCCATAAGGGTCAGAGATTTTCAGCAGGGAAACACGGTAGGAAGAAGGGTCGTTGCAGGCCGCACTCCGGCCCGAACCAGACGTTCGAGGTATTCATCCCGGGGGATCTCGCGGGCACCGAGCGAGAGCAGGTGAGGCGTGGGCAGCTGGCAATCGATCATCGTGTAGCCGCAGCCGAGCAGACGCTCTGCCAGGGTCGCCAGCGCCACCTTGGAGGCATCGGTGCTGCGGTGAAACATGGACTCTCCGAAAAAGCACTTTCCCAGACTGACCCCATAGAGCCCCCCGGCCAGTTCCCCGTCCAGCCAGCATTCTACCGAATGGGCAAAGCCCATCTGGTGCAACCGGTTGTAGGACTGCACCATGGACTCGGTAATCCAGGTTCCTCCTCCCGGCCCCCGGCGAAGTTCTCCGCAGCTCCGCATCACGTCCAGAAAGGCCCGGTTGAAGGTCACGGAAAATATCCCCCGGCGCAAAACTTTGGCCAGGCTGCGTGAGACATGCACGGCATCGGGCTCCAGGATGCAACGCGGGTCCGGCGACCACCAGAGAATGGGTTCGCCTTCATTGAACCAGGGGAAGATACCCGACGAGTAGGCAAGCAGCAGGCGTTGCGGGGACAGGTCGCCCCCGATGGCCAAAAGGCCATCGGGTTCCGCCAAACCCGGGGGGGGGAAAACCATTTGCTTGATGAGCTGATAGACAGGCACTTCGTTAACTGTATTCCGAAGTTGGATCAGGCGTAGGAGAA
>QKGY01000449.1 GCA_003250235.1 Desulfuromonadaceae bacterium | reverse complement strand
CGTTGAGATAGGCTCCCAGGAGCCGGTTGACCAGGAAGCCCGGCGAGTCTTTGACGAGGATCGGCGTTTTCCCGAGGCGGAGGGCCAAGTCGAAGAGGGTGACAAGGGTCTCGTCGTCCGTGTGCTGGCCGCGGATGATTTCGACCAGAGGCATGCGGTGTACGGGATTGAAAAAATGCATACCGGCGACCCGCTCCGGCCTTCCGGCGCTCTGTTGCAGGTGGCTGACCGAGAGGGCCGAGGTATTGGTGGCGAACAGGGTCCTCGCGCCGGTATGGCTTTCGACCTCGTGCAGGACCGCCTGTTTGGTCTCCATGTTCTCGACCACGGCCTCGATGACCAGATCGCAGGTTTCCAGCCCCTGGTAGCCGCTCTGTGCCGTGAGGCGGGGCCTTGTGTCGTTCTCCTTTTTCCCGCCACCGCGCCCGCTTTTTTCCCGGAACAACTCTCGGGCATGGGCAAGACCCTTTTCCACCGCGCTGGGATCGATATCGCTCATGCGGACCTCGAATCCCTTCTCGGCCATGAGTTGGGCGATTTCAGCTCCCATGACGCCGGCTCCGACAACGGCCACCCTCGCCAGCCTGCGGGGTTCCTGCGGCAGGCCGCTGCCTTTCTTGGGACGCTGACTCAGGAAGAATACATGGACCAGGTTGCGGCATTCCGGGGTGACGATCAGCTCGCCCAGAGCTTGCGCTTCCAGCTCCAGCCCTTTTGCAAGGGGGCCGGCGAGCCCCTCTCGGATGACTTCAAGGGCTCTGAGCGGCGCCGGGTAGTGTCCCCGGGTCTCTTTCAGGACCTTTTGCCGGGTCAGGTTGTAGAGGACACTTCGTCCGAGAGGGTTCTTCTCCAGCAGCCAGGTTGTCAGACGTTTCGAAGGCGAAGAGGGGGCCGTTTGCCGGGCCTGTTGCGATTCGAGGCGAAGCAGCAGTGTTTCGGAAGCGTGTAGCAGTGCGTCCGGAGGGACGCACTGATCCGCCAGGCCCACCTCTTCGGCTTTTTGCGCGCTCAGGGATCGTCCGCTCAGGATCAGATCGAGAGCGTTTTGCACCCCCACCAGCCGTGGCAGCCGCTGTGTCCCTCCGAAGCCGGGCAGGATGCCGAGCCGGACCTCTGGGAGGGATATGCGGGCGGTATCGGCCAGAATGCGGCCGTGGCAGGCGAGAATGAATTCCGTTCCGCCTCCCATGCAGTGGCCGTGCACGGCCGCCACCACCGGAAAGGGAAGGTTGGCCCAGAGGCTGAAAATCTCCTGCCCGCGCTGCGACAGGGCTCTGCCGTCTTCGGCCGTGGTCACCGTCGAAAAGGCTTTGATATCCGCACCGGCGATAAATCCGCTTTCTTTTCCGCTCGAAACGATCGCACCTCGCAGCTCCGGGATGTTCGCCAGCTCCCGAGCCGTTGTCTCGAGATCTCGCAAAAAGACTTCGTTGAGAATATTCACCGCTTCTTCCGGGGCATCGAGGGTGACCCGAGCGATGTCGTTGTTTAGCGTGTAGCGCACATGCGTTGTCATCCAATGACTCCTCGTCGTTGTGTTTTTATTCAACAATAGCCGTTACGCGGAACAGGGCAATGCGGGCGTTCCGCTTTTTCCGGTGTCGGTAAAAATCCCTTGCGACAGCCCGGTTGTGATCCTCTGGCCGGTTGGTACACTAGAACCATAAGGAAATACAGAGAGAACGCCGGTGCTGTTTTCCTTTCGGGACGGGAGAAACTCCATGGGATGCGTTCGAGCGCTCTCATGACCGGATGCTGGAGGAGTGCGATCTATGCCGTTAGAAATCATCATGCCCAGATTGTGCAGCGACATGGGGAAAGGATCCGTTCTGCGCTGGTTCGTCCAGCCCGGAGATCTGGTGGAGAGCGGGGAAACCATTGCCGAAGTGGGGCTGGCCGACGCCGTCTTTTCTCTCAAGTCTGAAGCCCGGGGACGTGTGGTGCGGCTGTCGCTTGACGAAGGGGCCGCGGCGGCGGCCGGGGTTGTGCTGGCGGTTCTGGAGCCCGAGGAGACTTCCCCGGCGCGCCCAGAGGGATCGTTCTGTGTTCTGCCGCCCGGTGGTAAGAAAAAGTCCGTGAAGATCCGTCGTCTGATGGAACGAAAAATGACCGAAAGCTGGCAGACGATCCCTCATTTTTTCGTCACCGTCGCGGTGGATATGACCGACGTCATTCGCTTCCGCAAAGATCTCAACGTCACGATCAACGATTTCATTTTGGCGGCGGTGGCCCGCTCGCTCAGAGAGCATCCCTGGATCAACAGCCACTGGGTCGACGGCGAGGCGGTGGAACAGCCGGATATTCACCTGTCCGTGGCGGTGGCCACGGACAGGGGACTCTTTTATCCGGTGCTGCGCGACTGCGGGCACCTCAGTATCCAGGATATTCACCGTCGGGCCCGCTCCCTCGCGGAAAAGGCCCAGCATGGCAGTCTTGCTCCGGAAGAGATGGAAGGAGGGACATTCACCGTCTCGAACATGGGGATGCTGGGGGTGGAATCCTTCGGCGCCATCATCACGCCGCCCCAGGCGGCGGTTCTGGCCGTCGGCACCATCAAGGGGGAGGTGGTGGTGGATGCGTCGGGCGAACCGGGTATCGCCACGATGCTGCGCCTGACCTTGTCGGCCGACCACCGGGTGCTTGATGGGGCAGACGCCGCCGAGTTCCTCGCCACCCTCAAAACCTATCTGGAAGCTCCTGTGACTTTGGTCACCTGCGATTACCGAAAAAGCGGGAGGTAACTTGTGGACACCTATCGGCTCTCACCGGAAGAACTGACCTGGCGTTGCGATCCGGCCCAGTTCGAATTCAAGACGACGGCCGAGATCCCCTGTCTGGAAGGAACCATCGGGCAGGCTCGCGCCCTGACGGCCATCGAATTCGGCCTCGGTATCCCCAACAGCGGTTACAACATTTTTGTTCTCGGCGAGCCCGGGACCGGACGTTCCTCCACGATCAAGAAGATGCTCGATACCCGGGCCAGCGGTGAAACGGTACCGGACGACTGGTGTTATCTGTACGACTTTGCGGACGGGGCGCACCCGACCCATCTGAGTCTGCCGGCAGGCAAGGGCCGAGAGCTGCAGAAGGATGTCGACGCTCTTATCGCCCGTCTCTCCGAGGAGATCCCCAAGGTCTTCGAAAGCAAGGAATACGAACAGCACAAGAACCGTCTGGCCGCCGAGTCCCAGGAGCGACACAAGAAGTTG
This sequence comes from Desulfuromonadaceae bacterium, assembly GCA_003250235.1. Classification (GTDB taxonomy): domain Bacteria; phylum Desulfobacterota; class Desulfuromonadia; order Desulfuromonadales; family SZUA-540; genus SZUA-540. Next base: position 33,881 of record QKGY01000449.1, on the reverse strand, counting down.
TTTCAGGCCCTGGAGGAGAAGGTCAACGAAGAGGGCTTCATTCTTCAGCGCACGGTCAGCGGCCTGGTGCTGGTTCCCACAAAGGACGGACATCCCATTTCCCAGCAGGACTACGAGGAACTCTCGGACAGTGAACGGGGCAATCTGGAGAAGAAGGGGGCTGTCCTTCAGGAGCAGCTGAATGAAGTGCTGCGCCGGGCGCGGGAGCTCGAGAAAAAACTGCGCGCCGCCACCGAACAGATGGAAAAAGATGTGCTCATGGCGGCAATCGGCCATCTGTTTGACGATCTGGAGGAGAAGTTCCATAACGTTGAGAAGGTCCTGGCCCATTTTGCCAATTGCAAAAAGGACCTTCTTGAGCACATCGATGCCTTGCGGCCCAGCCAGGGACCGCAGATCACGTTGCCGGGAATGCGCGCCAACGACCAGGATTCGGTATTCGAACGCTACAAGGTCAACCTGTTCGTCGACAACAGCGAGCAGAAGGGGGCGCCTGTCGTCTATGAGGCCAACCCCACCTATTTCAATCTCTTCGGGCGCATCGAGCACATCATCCAGATGGGAAACGCCACAACCAACTTCACTATGATCAAAGCCGGGGCGATCCACCGCGCCAACGGCGGCTACCTGATTCTTGACTGCCGGGAGGTTCTGATCAACCTCTTCTCCTATGAAGCGCTTAAACGTTGTATCCGTAATAAAGAGGTGAAAATCGAGGACATGATGGAGCAGTACCGCCTGATCGCCACGGTATCGCTCAAGCCTCAGCCCATTCCCATGAACTGCAAGATCATCCTGATCGGCACGCCGCTTCTCTACTATCTGCTCTACCAGCTCGATCCCGATTTCCAGAAACTTTTCAAGGTCAAGGCCGATTTCGACCGGATGATGAAAAATACCTGGGAAAACATCCAGCAGTATGCCCAGTTTGTGGCGACGCACTGCCGCGACGAGGAACTGCTTCCCTTTGATCCGACCGGCGTGGCGCGCATGGTAGAGTATTCCGCCCGCCTGATAGAAGACCAGAACCGTTTTTCTTCGCGCTTTATCGACCTGGCCGACATCATTCGCGAGGCGTCTTATTACGCGACGACCCAGGGGAGAACCTGCGTGGAGAAAGGCCACGTCGATCTGGCGCTGGAAGCCAAGGTGTACCGTTCCAACAAAATGGAGGAGCGACTCCAGGAGTTCATCGAGGAGGATACGCTGCTGGTGGACACGGAAGGGGCCGTGGTCGGGCAGGTGAACGGCCTGTCGGTGTATCTCATGGGGGATTACTCTTTCGGCAAGCCGTCACGGCTCACCGTGCGCACCTATCTGGGCAAGGGCGGGGTGGTGAACATCGAAAGGGAAGCCAAACTCTCCGGTCCCATCCACGACAAGGGGGTGCTCATTCTCTCCGGCTTCTTCGGCGGGCGTTTTGCCCAGGATAAGCCCCTCTCCTTCGGGGCCTCCCTCTGTTTTGAACAGTCCTATGCCGGGGTAGAGGGGGACAGCGCCTCATCCACAGAGCTCTACGGACTGCTGTCCTCCCTGTCCGGGGTTCCCATCCGCCAGGGAGTGGCCGTCACCGGGTCGGTCAATCAGCGGGGGCAGATTCAGCCGATCGGCGGCGTGAACGAAAAGATCGAAGGGTTCTACGCGGTCTGCAAGGCCAAGGGACTGACGGGGGAACAGGGGGTGGTGATCCCCGTGCAGAACCGTAAGAACCTGATGCTCAAGGAGGAGGTCATCACCGCCGTCCGGGAGGGGACCTTTCATGTCTGGGCGGTTTCGTCCGTCGATGAAGGGATCGAAATCCTCACGGGGACTCCGGCCGGTTCTCTTCGTGAAGACGGTACCTGGCCGGAAGGGACGGTCAATTTCCTGGTGGATAGACGGCTGCGGGAAATGGCTGAAAACCTTCGCAAATTTGCCCAGAACAAAGAATCGGAGAAAAACCAATCCGGTTAACGCTTCTGTTTCGTTGCCGAACAGGACGAACCGGGGGTGACCATTTTTGTTCCGGACAGGGTTGAATTGGCCTCCGTATCGGCCGAGGCTTCTGGAGTCCTTTTCCTCTAACGTCCGTAACAGGCTGTTTTCCGTTCTCCCTCCCTCCCGGATTGTTGTTCCGTCGCCCGGTATCCCCTGGAATGAAATTTGCTTAAATCTACCGATTCACAGCACGTGCCTTCGGCTCGGGGGGCGGTGTTCGTTCGTCTGCCATGATGTTTTTTCTCCGGATGTTTTGATGAAGATACGAAAGCTTTTTTCACCATGGGCCATTCAGGGCCTGCTTTTGCTGCTGATTCTCTCCGGCACCTTGTTGGATCTCCCTTTTCTGCGCGTAGCGGATTACCCGCTCTATGACCGGCTCTGCCGGCAAAAGCAGGCCGACCTGTCCGGCAAGGTCGCCGTGGTGGCGATCGATCCGGTCAGCATTGCCGCACTGGGGGACTGGCCCTGGCCTCGCACCTATCTGGCCGACCTGGTGGAACGGATCAGAGCTTCGGAGGCCAAAGCCACGGGCCTCTTCCTGCCACTCTCCCATCGCCAGGCCACACCACAGATCGACGCCCTCCGTTCTCTGGCCGAGGGATTGCTGGAGACCCCCGGTCTGCTTTCCGCGCAGGGAAGAACGTATGTGGAAGATTCCCTTGCGACCTCTCTGCAGACGCTCGATGGTGACAAAGCGCTCTCCAGGGCGGCGGCCAAAGGGACGGTCGTGCTGCCGGTCCGGCTTGGGGCTGCCGCCGCCGACGCCGACGGAAAGCCAGAAAACCCTCCCCAGACTCTTTCGCGCGGTCTCTTCCCTGCGGCCTCGGATGCACGGCAAACCGCCGGTGAGCTCCTGAAGTCCCTGCAGAATCCCCTGTATGCCTGGTATGATCCCGGGTGCCGGGTTTCCTCCCTCACGTTGCCTAAACTGACAGCGTCCGCCTCGGCAGGCTATGGGCATACGCTGCTGCGTCCCGATCCGGATGGCGAAATGCGCCGGGATATCCTGCTTGTCTCTTTCGACCATTATGCCGTCCCCTCCTTTGGCCTGAGGATGGCCGCCGCCTATTCCGGTCTTTCCCTCGGTGACCTGAAGGTCATACGTAACCGCAGCGACTTTTACGGGATTCAGCTCGGCTGGATGAAAATCCCGACCGACAGAGCATTGCGTCTGCCGGTCGGGCCGGTCTCCGCCGCCGAAGGCCTTCCGCTCTATTCGGCCTCCGAACTTCTGGACGGCAAGGTGCCTGCCGATGCCTTCAAGAACAAGGCAGTCCTGGTGGGGCTGACCGGTTCCGATGCCACCCGGATGAACACTCCCGGCATCGGCGAGGAATCTTCCGTGGTGGTGGCTGCCCGCATTCTTGACCGGCTCCTCTCCGGCAGCTACGTGATCCTCCCCCCCTGGGGGTGGATCGCCGAAACCGCCGCTCTGCTCTATTTCGGTTTTTTTCTTCTTTTCGTTCTCCCCCGCGTGAGCCTGAAGGTGGGGGCTCTGATCCTGGGTGTCTTCCTGACGACCTGGTACGCGCTGGTGGCCGGGGTCTTTCTGCAGTTCGGGGTCTGGCTGGCGGCCTTTCCTCCGGCCCTTTTCACCCTGCTCGGGTTTTCCCTGCTGGTTGCGACCCGCTGGGTGGCCGCGATCAAAAGCCGCAACGAGAACATCACCACCAGCAAAATGCAGGGGCTGACCTTCCAGGGGCAGGGGATGCTGGACCTGGCTTTCGAGAAATTCATGAAGTGCCCGGTGGAGGACCCCTCGGTGAAGGAGCTGCTTTACAATCTCGGCCTCGATTTCGAACGCAAGCGGCTGTTTCACAAGGCCGCCGCGGTTTACGAACATCTTGCCAAGGCGGGAAAGTTCAAGGATGTCCGCTCCCGGCTCGACAAGATGCGGCAGACTGCCAATCCCGTGGTGCTCGGAGGAAGCAACCGCCACGACGCCACCATGGTCCTGGAAAACGTGGGGGTCAAGCCGACTCTGGGGCGTTACGAGGTGCTGCGCGAGCTGGGTCAGGGGGCCATGGGGACGGTCTATCTAGGGAGAGACCCCCGCATCAATCGCGAGGTGGCCATCAAGACTCTGAGCTATGGGGCTATCGAGCCGGAGCGCCTTGCGGAGGTCAAGGAGCGTTTCTTCCGGGAGGCCGAGGCGGCGGGTCGCCTCAACCATCCGAACATCGTCACCATTTACGATGTCGGCGAGGATCACGACATGGCGTACATGGCCATGGAACTGCTGCAGGGCAAGGACCTGAGCCAGTACTGCCGAAAGGGACACCTGCTGGCTCCGTCCAAGGTCCTTCAGGTCATAGCCGGGGTGGCTGCCGCCCTGGAATACGCTCATGAGCACGATGTGGTCCATCGCGACATCAAGCCGGCCAACATCATGTATATGGAAAACGGGCAGATCAAGGTGACCGACTTCGGGATTGCCCGGGTGATCTCCAGCTCCCAGACCCAGACGGGGGTCGTTCTCGGCACCCCGAGCTACATGTCGCCCGAGCAGGTGGCCGGTAAGAAAGTGGACGGACGCTCCGATCTCTTTTCGCTTGGCTGCGTCTTCTACGAACTGCTGAGTGGGAAAAAACCCTTTCAGGGCGAGAGCATCGCTGCCCTGATGTACAATATCGCCAACGGTTCCTATGAGAAGCTGGAGGAAATCCAGCCCGGAGCCCCGTCCTGTTGCGTGGAAATCGTCGACAAATTGCTGGCAAAGGCTCTTTCCAGGCGTTATGCCAGTGCTTCTCTGGTCCTGAAGCAGGTGCAGCAGTGCCTGCAGGAAATAGGCTGATCCATGCGGATACTCTCAAGAGGCCTGAGCGATGCCGGTCTGTGTCGCGACAACAACGAGGACAGCTTCGCCCTGCGTGACGACCTCGGCCTTTATCTGGTCGCCGACGGCATGGGGGGGCATGCCGCCGGCGAGATTGCCAGCGCCCTGGCGGTGGAAACCGTGCAGTCGCGGGTGGAACGCTATTGCCTCGCCGCAAAGCCCGATAGCCCGGACCCGCTCATCCCCTCTGTCGATATCTTGCGAACGGCCGTTCAGGCTGCCAACGACGAAGTCTGTCGTGCGGCGGGCGAAAACCCGTCCTGGCGCGGCATGGGAAGCACGCTGGTCGCTCTCTGGATCCGGGCCGAGCGCTTGGTCGTCGCCCATGTCGGTGACAGCCGGATTTACCGGATTCGCCATCATGTCATCGAGCAGCTGACCGAGGACCACACCCTGATCAACGAACAGCTGAGACAGGGGCTCCTCAGTGCTGAAGAGGCCGCCGTTTCCGCCCACCGTCATGTACTGACTCGGGCCATCGGCAGCGCCCAGGAACTCGTTGTCGATATCCAAACCCTTACGGCCGAGGCCGGAGACCGTTACCTGCTCTGCACCGACGGGTTGACGGACATGCTGGCCGACGAGACCCTGCTGTCGCTGGTGAGCGCGCTGGACGACCCCTCGGAAGCCTGTGCCCGCCTCGTCGAATCGGCCAACCGGGAAGGCGGACGGGACAACATCACGGCTGTCCTGTTACACATGCAGGAGAACGGTCTGGTCCGGTCGGTCAACAAACTTATTTCCAAACTCAGGAGGTAGATCTGTCATGCTGAGAATCCTATTGAAATTTAACGACAAGATCCTCAAGGTCATCGACACCGACAAGGATCAGCTGACCATCGGCCGCAACCTGGAGAACGACCTGCAGATCGACAATCTGGCCGTCTCCAGTTTTCACGCCCGGGTGGAAAAGCAGCTGGGTCATTATTTCATCGAAGACCTGAACAGCACCAACGGGTCGTTTGTGAACAACAAGAAAATCACCCGCTGGGGCCTGAGCCATAACGATGCCGTCACCATCGGCAAGCACACCCTGGTTTTTCTGATGGAGAAGGATGAGGGGCAGCCTTCCGCGCAGGGGATCCGTGAGCTGGAGATGGATAAGACCATGGTGCTCGAAACGCGGCAACACAAAGAGGTGCTGGACAACATGACGTATTCCGGCAGCCGGATCGGCATCCTGAGCGTGCTCGAGGGTGGGACCGACCAGCCCGAATACGAGTTGACCGGCAACCTGACCCTGATCGGCAAGGATCCCACGGCGGGTATTCGTCTGGAAGGCTGGCTGGCCCCCAAGGCGGCCGGGTTTGTGACCCGGGATAAACTCGGGTATGCCCTTTCCCCTGCAGACGGACGCAGCAAACTCAAGCTCAACGGTCAGGATGTGACGGACGACACGTACCTCAAGGAAGGCGATCTGGTCGAGGTCGGCAAGGTCCGGATGCGGTTTCACTTCAAGTCCTGAAATTTTCAGGTCTATGGAAGAAATGCCCTCTCCGGATCCCTTGCTTTTTGGGAAGGCTCATGTTCAAATGACCCCTGAACCTGTTCCCGTGGGGGGATAAAACCTTGCCCAAACAGAAGAGTTCCGTCAGCCAAATACCTTCCGCTAGGGCCTCTGACGAGGTTATCCGGCGCCAGGCCGGGTATTTCTCCGGAGAATTCCTGGCCAAGCATCTGATGGATGCCCTGCCCAACGTCGTCGCCATTCTCAACAATTACCGGCAGATCGTCTACGCCAACCAGGCTCTGCTCGACCTGCTGGGCCTCACGCAGGTCGACTCCCTGCGGGGGCTGAAGCCTGGAGAAGCCCTGAACTGCAGCCATGCGGAATGCTTCGCTCAGGGGTGCGGCACCGGGGACGTCTGTCGTACCTGCGGAGCCTTACATTCCGTTCTGGAAGCATTGGCGGGGCGGGAGGACGAACGCCCGTACCGGATAAACCGCTGCCTGGATGCGCATCCTGAATCTCTGGAATTCATGGTGCGCGCCACCCCTTTGACCTTTCAGGGGGAACATTTCTCCGTTTTTGCCCTGACCGATATCAGCCACGAAAAACGCCGCCTTTCCCTGGAGCGGATCTTTTACCACGATGTCCTCAACGTGGTGGGAAGCATTAAGGGCTTTGCGGACCTGCTGCGTTCCTGCCCGACGGACAACAAGGAAGAGATATTTGACCTGATTCATCGGGCCGCCGAACAGACCATTGAGGAAATAGAGGCGCAGCGTGCCTTGACGGCTGCCGAACAGGGAGAGTTGACGCTCAGTCTCGAATCTCTCTCAAGCCGCTTTGTCCTGGAAAATCTTGCGGGGCTGTACGGCCGTCATGATGCCGCCCGCGGAAAATCGCTCTGCCTGGACCCCTCCAGTATCGATACGCCTTTTGTCAGTGACCGGGCATTGCTGGGGCGTATTTTGGGCAACATGATCAAAAATGCCCTTGAGGCCAGCTCTGCCGGGGAGACCGTCACTCTGGGCTGCCGTCTGCCGGATGACGGGCAGATCGAGTTCTGGGTTCACAATCCCGGAGTCATGTCGGAGCAAACCCGCCTGCAGGTTTTTCAACGTTCTTTTTCCACCAAAGGGTTGGCGCGGGGACTGGGCAGTTACAGTATGAAACTGCTCAGCAGTTATCTTGGCGGAGATGTCCGTTTCGTGAGTACAGCCGGGCGGGGGACGGTGTTCTCGGTGTTCCTTTCGCGTGACCTGCAGGGAGACGTGCCCTGAGACGCAAAATGCTTTGCGTCACTCCAGTAAGGTGCTCAGGATGAGGCCGGCGTGGCCTATCGGCAGGGAAAAGTGCCCCTCCGCTTTCAGGAAGATGGCCGCGCACCGGGGAATCTTTTCAGCCAGATAATGGCCCATGGCCACCGGCACGACCGTATCGTCTTCGCCGTGCCAGAGGGTGACATCTGCGGCGATGTCCTCCAGGGCAAACCCCCACGGCTGGCCGAGAAGACACAGATCCCGGAACGGCCCAGCGCTCCCCTGGCGAAAGGCTTCCGCCAGTGAGAGACTCAGGGGTTCACGGACTTGTGGGATCGCGAGTGTCTCCCTGTCCTTCTCGGGCAGGGAACGGGCGATCTGGGCAAGACACCATCGGGGTGCGTGTACGGCGAGGGGGCCGGCAAGAACCAGAAACGGGCGCAGGCAGATTTCCGGAAGCGCTTTGAGAACCCGGTAGCGCCGGGGAAGCCCGGACAGGGCCTCCGGAGCATCCAGTGGGGCCAGACCACAGACGAGACCTGCTCTTTCTACCCGATGGGGAAGTTTCCAAGCACACGCTGCGGCGTAGGGAACTCCCCCGGACACGCCGAGGACGCTAAACCGAGCCAGCTCCAGGGCATCGGCCAATTGGGCAATATCGTCGGGCCATTGGCTCACGCGGCGCTTGGGCTGAAAATCCGAAGCCCCATAGCCGGGTCGGTCAACGGCGATGAGCCGGACTCCGAGCTGTTCGGCTTGCCGGTGAACAGTCCCTGCTTCAAGGCGGGTGCCCGGGAACCCGTGGAAGTAGAAGACCGGACGGCCTTCTCTCAGGCCGAACTCGCTGAACCCCAGAAGACGGCTATCCCGCAGGCGTATCTGTTGAGCGTTTTGCACGAAGGATGTATTCCTTTCAGTACGAGGGATCAGAAAACCTGGATTTTTCCTCCATCCAGGGCGATTTCGGCAAGGCATTCCACCGGGACTCCGAAGGGGGCCAGGTGTTGGCGTCCCTCTTCGTTGCGTTTTTCGATGACGAAGCCAAAGCCGACCAGAACGGCTCCGCTCGCACGGACCATGTCGGCTAAAGCCAGGGCCGTTGTGCCGGAGCCGAGGAAATCGTCCACCACCAGGATGCGGTCAGCGTGGCCGAGGTATTCGCGCGAGAGAAACAGCTCGCTCATTCCGCCTCGGGTGCGACTTGGAACCCGGGCCTGCAGAGCGTCCTGCGCCATGGTGAGCGGACGTTTCTTGCGGGCGAAAATGAAAGGGACCTTTAACGCCTGGGCGGTGGCGAAGGCTGGAACAATGCCGCTGGCCTCGGCGGTCACGATTTTGCTGACGCCCGATCGGCTGAAGCGTTTTGCGAGATGGCGCCCTGCGTCGGTCAGCAGGTCGGTATCAACCTGGTGGTTGAGGAATCCGTCGACCTTGACCAGGTCCTCGCCCAGGTAGCGGGCCTCGTGCTTGAGTCGATCAATAAGGCGTTGCATAGTGAGCCTCCCCGAGGAGTCATGTCGTTGCCGATTCCCGCTGGGGAATCCTGTGATATCCCCTGCCGCTTCCCGTTCTCGCTCTGATGCGAATATTGAGCCGGGGGCGACGGGCTTTTGTTATTCAGAAAGGGGTCCTGTGAGCAAAAATCCTTCTTCCCCCCTCGTCTTTATCGGTCGGCAACCGATCTACAACAGGGACTTGACCATCCACGGTTATGAACTTCTCTATCGCTGCGATGAACGCAATTGTGCCAATGTCGTCGATGGGGACCTGGCCACAACCGAAGTGATCGTCAACGCTCTGCTGGAAATCGGCCTGGATAAAATTGTCGGCTATCTGCCGGCTTTTTTCAACTTCACCCGACGGTTTATTCTGGAACAACGCCATTATCCCCTGCCTCCCGGCCAACTGGTGATCGAAGTTCTGGAAGACGTTCCCGCGGATCCGGAAATTCTGGAGGCTTTGCGCGAGCTGTCCCGGCGCGGACACCGCATCGCCCTGGATGATTTTATCCCATCTGCGGCAGCCCGCTCCCTCCTTGACCTGGCCGATATCGTGAAAATCGATATCCGTCAGCACAGCGTGCAGGAACTCAAAGGGATCGTCGATCAGGTGAAACACCTTCCGTTGCAATTGCTGGCGGAGAAGGTCGAAACACTGGAAGAATTCGAAATCTGCCGCGATCTCGGCTTCGATCTCTTCCAGGGGTATTTCCTCAGCCGTCCCAACGTCATCCGCGAGAGAAACCTAGCGGCCCACCGCCTGAGCACTCTCAGGCTTCTCGGGCAGTTGCAGTCCCCCCATGTCGAGATTGACGAGCTGGAGGAAACCATCCGCCGGGATATCGGGCTGAGTTTTAAACTGCTGCGCTCGGTCAACTCGGTTTATTTCGGTTTGCGGCAGAGGGTGTCTTCCATTCGCCATGCTATCGTCCTGCTGGGACTTCAGCACATTCGAAACTGGGCGACCGTCGTGGCCATGTCCAACCTGGATGAGAAGCCTGTGGCGCTGCTCGGTACCTCGCTGATCCGGGCCAGGATGTGCGAGCGTCTTGTCGGGGATAAAGATACGGAGCGCCAGGGGCTTTTCTTTATTGTCGGGCTTTTTTCCGTTCTGGACGCCCTGTTTGATCGACCCCTGGAGGAGATTCTTTATCAACTGCCTCTGGCACAGGAGATTTGCGATGCTCTGCTTCACCACAAGGGAGAAGCCGGCGGGACTTTGCAGACAGTCATCGCTTATGAAAAAGGGGATTGGGATGCCATCGGCGAAAGCCAATTTGAACCCCAGATATTGACGCAGGCTTATCTGGACGCGATCCAATGGGCGGATTCCGCTCTTCAGTGGATTCTGTCAACCAAGGACGAAGGGGAGGCCCTGAAATGAAAGGACTTTTGTTGCGCTGGCTCGTGCTTACCGCGGCGATTCTCGCCGCGTCCTATCTGCTTGACGGGATTGTTGTCAGCGGCTTTGGTGCCGCCTTCTTTGCCGCCGCCACTCTGGGGGTTCTCAACGCCCTGTTTCGCCCGATTTTGTTGTTGGTCACCCTGCCGATCAACGTGCTGACTCTCGGGCTCTTTACCTTTGTGATCAATGCTTTTCTGCTGATGATGGTCTCCGGGGTCATTTCCGGATTTCAGGTTGCCGGCTTCGGATCGGCTTTGGTGGGTTCCCTGGTGATCAGTCTTGTCAGCTGGCTGCTGAGCTCCTTCGTGAACGGCGAAGGGCGCGTCGAGGTGATTACCCTGCATCGACGAAACGACCGCTGGGAATAACGCGGAGCAGGCGTCGAGAGAACCCTCCCGCTCCTGCTCGTTAGGACCGTCTGCGCCCAATCAGCGATCCAGCTGTTCAGGGGTCAGTACGAGCCCATTTTCCTTCCAGAACCTTTCCGCACCTTCGTGGACCGGAATGACGACACCGGTGAGTGCCCCTTCGATGGACATCGCTCGGGCAGTGCTCTTTACCTTGACCAGGTAGGAAAGCCCCTCGGCAGAGAATATGTCTTTGACGCACGGGTATACGATGTCGGGATCGACATGCTTGCCAACGATCCAGAGTGCCGAATCCTGAAACGTCTTGACGTCATAATCGACGCCAATGTAGGTTCCGGCCGGAATGGTCACCGGGGTGTAAAAGGGATATTTCTTAAATAAACTGGTTTTTTTGCCGCTGTCGTAAGTGCTGAGGATCTTGATTTTACCGGTGGCGGCGGCCTGAATGACAGAAGAGTTGGGAAAGCCTGAAAAGACCCACATGGCATCGATGAGTTTGTCGCCAAGGGCGGAGGCCGCTCGACTGTAACCAATGAATTCCACCTCCATTTTGTCCCACAACCCCAATGCCGTGAAATAACGTTGCGCCGAAGCGGCCGCCCCGGAGCCGGCACCGCCAACAGCAATACGCTTGCCGACGAGGTCGGTTACGGTATCGATACCGCTGCCTTCCAGAACAATCAGGTGCGCCGGAGCCCCGTAAAGATAGGCCACGGCCTGGACGTTTTCGTACTTTCGTGTGTCTTTGGGGAGCTTGCCGCTACGGGCCAGAAATGTGTCCCCCGAATAGGCGACTCCGAAATCGCTTTCGCCCGCATTGACGCGGCGAATGTTTTCGATGGAGCCGGCGGAAGCCATATTGGAAATCTCCAGACTTTCACGGTCCTTAGACACGCGTGTCGCAATACCGTTGGAGAAGTACTGGAAAGTTCCCCCGTCCGGCCCCCCGGAAAACGACAGACGGGTTTTTTCCGCATAGGCTTTTTGAGCAATGGCGGCTGTACTCGTTGCCAAAAACAGGGGGACCACTAGGTAGGCAACCCATCGTAAAGTTGTCTTCATGCCATTCTCCTCATGGGTAATCGGCACGGATTAAGGGCGGGGCTCCCGGAACGCGAATCGCGGGATAGCCTGCGCCGGTCCCTTTTCAGTATCGGCTAGTGTATCGCGGAAGAGATGTTTTGCAAGTCGATAACTCCCTGAAAGAACTTAGGTTCAGGCGAGATTCGGGTAGGGTGCGGGGGGGCACGAATTCAAAAGGGGCCGGGCCGGCCCCTTTTTTCTTTGCCATTGATATCAGGAAGGATTCCACGGTATCAGTCGTTAAACGGGATAATGAAGACGGGTCGCTTCGTTTTGCGCAGCACTTTCTCGGCGACACTGCCGAGAAAGGTATATTCCATGGGCCCTTTCCCGTGAGATCCCATGATGATGACATCCGCATTTAAATCATCGGCCGCCTTGAGAATTTGTGCGACCGGGTTGCCGTGAAGAACAAGAATTCTGTCAATCCTTTGCAGGTCTTCAGGGTGGTCTGCCAGTTCGTCCTGGGCAAACTTTTTCAGGCGCTGGGTGATTACGGAACGGGCTTCGTCCTCGTGGGTTTTTTCAAAATGGTCGAGGCTGCCTTTCCCCATGACGGTGGAGACATAACTGCGGACCGAGGCGTCGACATCCGGAATCACATGCAGCAGATGAAGGCGGGCTTTGTTTCTTCTGGCCATCATGACGGCATGCTTGAAAGCATGGACCGCGTTGGGAGTCAGGTCGGTAGCCACAAGAATGTTGCTGTAATCGGGAAGCATAGGATGCTCCTTTAGTCTGTCGCGAGGACGCTTCGATGTTGCGGCGATTTCTGTCCGGGGAGAAGCTCCCTTCTCCCCGGACAAGTTCACCGTTTACTTCCCGAGGGCTATGGCTTCTTCAATGAGGTCCTTGCCGATAACATCATAAAATTCGGGGTAGATGACCATCATCTTGGATTTCCAGGCCTGGCGCTGTTCCGGGGTGAGTTCATGAACCGTGGTTTTCCCGGACTCCTTGATTTTGACCAGATAATCCTCATCCATTTTAACGGCCAGTTTGTTGCCGTATTCGGTGGCCTCTTTCATCGCCTGGTTGATCAACGCTTTTTGTTCGTCGTTGAGTTTGGACCAGAAAATCTTGTTGGTGACCACGAGGTATCCGAGGTAGCCGTGGTTGGACAGGGTCAGGTCGGACTGAACCTCATAGAATTTCTTGGTGTAGAAGTTGGAAAGGGGATTCTCGGCGGCATCGACCACACCCTGCTGAAGGGCGCTGTACACTTCGGAGAAGGGCAATACCTGGGGATTGGCCCCGACTGCCTTGAACTGGGCTTCAAGAACCTTGGAAGACATGATGCGGAATTTCAGTCCTTCAGCATCTTGGGGCCATATCAGGGGCTTGTTGGCCGAGAGTTGTTTGAAGCCGCTGTCCCAGAATGCGAGGCCAACCAGACCTTTTTTGCCGACGGTGTCGAGAATTTTCTGCCCGACGGAGCCCCCAAGTACGGCGTGGAGATGGTTGGCGTCATTGAAGAGGAAGGGCAGATCGACCAGTTGCAGGCTCGGCGCGAACGAGGTGAATTTGGAAAAGCTCGGTGCCGCCATCTGAACCGCGTTGGTCATCAGCGGGGTCATGACGTCTTTATCGTCGAACAGGGAGGAGTTGGGATAAACCTCGACCTTGATGCTGCCGTTGGAGCGTTCTTCAACGAGTTTTTTGAAGTACTCGGCAGCCTGTCCCTTCGGGGTGTCGACCGCGACGACATGGCTGAATTTAATGACGATGGGACCGGCGAAAACCTGGGTTGCTGTCAGCAGGACAACCAGCAGACCGGCAAAGAAACCAAACTTGCGCATATCTTACCTCCTGAGGGTTTGGGGGACTTCCCGCCCTCTCGAAGATTCGAGGAGGCTGTAGGGTGTCCCGTGTAATGGATGTCTTTAAGGGTGCCGCTAGCTGCCGTACATCAGGTTGGGGAGCCACAACGAGATGGCGGGCACGTACGTCAGTATGAGCAGGCCTGCCAGCAGAACGAAGAACCAGGGCATCGAGGCTTTCACCACGTCACCCAGACTCTGTCCCGAAATGCCGCTGGCCACAAACAGGTTCAGCCCGACTGGTGGGGTCAGCATGCCGATCTCCATGTTGACGGTAACGATGACGCCCAGGTGAATCGGGTCGATTCCCAGCTGCATGGCGACGGGGAAGATCAGCGGGGCGATAATCATGATGAGGCTCGAGGGCTCCATGAAGTTGCCCGCCAGAAGGAGCAGCAGGTTGACGAAAACCAGGAACATATATTTATTGAGATTCATGCTGATGATCCATGCCGCCAAGTCTTGCGGGATCTGCAGGATGGTCAACAGATACGCGAAGACCATGGCGTTGGCGATAATGAACATGATCATGGCCGCGGTAGAGGCCGAGGCTTTGATGACATCAGGAATCTGTTTCCAGGAGAGGTCCTTGTAGATGAACTTGACCACGATGAAGCCGTAGACCGCCGACACGGCGGCGGCTTCAGTCGGGGTGAACAGGCCGCCATAGATCCCGCCGATGATAATGACCACAACGAGAAGGCCCCAGGAGGCATCCTTGAAGGAGACCCAGATCTCCTTGGCGGAAGCCCGCTCTTTCTTTTTGAACCCGCTGCGAACGGCGGCAATGTAGGTGACGAGCATCAGTCCGCCACCGAGAAAAATTCCCGGAATCACCCCGGCCATGAAGAGTCTGCCGATGGACTGATCGACCGTGACTCCGTAGACGATGAGGACGATGGAGGGCGGGATCAGAATTCCCAGGGACCCGGAGCAGACGATGGAGCCGATGGAGAAGGGGCTGCTGTAGCCATCATCCTTGATCGCGCCCATCATGATGGAGCCGATGGCGGCAACGGTTGCCGGCGACGAGCCGCTGACCGCGGCAAAGATGATGCAGGCGAAGATGGCTGACATGGGCAGACCGCCGGGGAGATGCCCGACGATAGAACGTGCAAAGCGGATGATCCGTTTGGCGGCTCCGCCCTGGGAGAGAAAATTGCCCGCCAGAACGAAGAGCGGGATGGCCATCAAGGCGAACTTGTCCAGCGATGTGAACATCTGCTGGGCGATGACCAGGGTCGGTTGGTCGGTAAAGAGCAGGATGATCGCCGTGGTCGACAGACCCAGGGCGACGGCAATGGGAACCCCGATCAGGAGCAGACCGAACAGGAAGACGAATAAGAGAAGAGTTTCCATGAAATCAATGCTCCTTCATGACCATGTCATAACTGAATTGATCGCCCGGAACCCGAAGCGTCTTGATGAGCTTCAACAGGACCTGGTAAGAGGCGATGGACATCGCAATCGGTACGCAGAGATAAATGATCCAGTAGGAGATTTCGAGGTCGACCGACACCATGCCCATCATGTGGTTGAAAACAACGAAGTCATAACCCCAGAAGATCAGGCAGATCAGGTAGCCGAGGATAATGGTCAGGCTGCAGGAAAGGACCCATTTGGCCACGCGGGGGCGCAGGGACTGAATCAGGATCGTCACGCCGAGATGCATGCCGATCTTGAACCCGTAAGCCGCACCGAACAATGCCGACCAGATGAAAAGATACGAGGTCGCTTCACCTGCCCAGGTCAGAGACATGTTGAAGACATAGCGAAGCACGACGTTGACAAAAGCAACGAGAGTGGCGGCTGACATGGTCACCGTCATGATGACTGTACTGAAGATTTCGAGGTACCGGTCTATTTTTTCAAACATTTTTGTATCCCAATCCTCTCCTTTGATGTGTGAGGTCCAGGTGAAACTTACATATTAAGCTCAATATTATAACATTTTGAATTGTTGTAAATAATTCCTGTTGCGGGGCGGCCCCGAGGGGGTGCGTCAGGATGCTGTGAATATGACACCGATGAAAAGGGTGTCTTTCCAGTTAGGCAATTATGGTGCCATTTTAAAAAAATGTTTTGTTTGTGAGCGTTCTTCGGCCACGATGCGACATCGGCCCTGTACTTCAGGGGTTAGCTTGGTGGCGCAGGGGTTGATGGTTGGTCGTAAAGCGCCGTATGTGGCTAATTTTAACCACTTTGGGTTGTGTGTGTCGATTTTGGTCTGTGGAAAAGTGGGGTCTTGTCGAGCTCAGATTCCTTGACATTCCCGGTGGCTTTTCCGATGATACGGACCCTGTCTGCCGTTGGATGCAGGGGTGTTTTTACAGAGTGTAGGCTGTTTTTTGAGAGGATAGGGTATGGCGAAGACGTTTCTGGCTCCGGCCAAGATTAATTTGCGCCTGGATGTGCTGGGGAAGAGACCTGATGGATATCACGACCTGTCGATGGTTATGCAGTGTGTGTCTCTGTATGATTGCATCGAAATCTCTCTGTCTGAGGGAGGGGGGGTGGTGGTCGAGTGCCCTGGGGTCGAAATTTCGCCTGGAGGAGAGAATATTGCGGCGCGGGCGGCAACGGCCCTGCTGAAAAAAGCCGGTTCTGACTTGGGGGTTCGTGTGCGGGTTGAAAAGCATATCCCTGTGGCTGCCGGTCTGGGCGGGGGGTCTTCCGATGCGGCCACGGTGCTTCTCGCCCTCAATGAAATGTTGAATCTGGGCCTGCCGCTATCTGAGTTGATGTCTGTCGGCAGCACGCTTGGGGCCGATGTGCCGTTTTTTATCTTCCATGAGCCCGCAGTGGCGGAGGGGATAGGGGATATTCTGTCCCCGCTTCCCTGTAAGCTGCCACCGGTTTGGTACGTTCTGGTGAACCCCGGTATAGCCGTGTCTACGGCCTGGGTGTACCAAAATTTGGGGTTGACAAGCCGTAACGATGAGTATAGATTACCGGGGTTTCCCAACTCGGTTGAAGGGTTTAGCCGGTTTCTTCACAACGACCTTGAAAAGGTAACTATTCCCGGATATCCGGTAGTTGCAGAGATCAAGGAGAGTCTGCTGGCATGTGGCGCACGGGCGGCACTGATGTCGGGCAGCGGTCCCACTGTTTTTGGCGTTTTTGCAGATGAGGTTTCCGCAAGGGCCGCCAGTGAAAAGATGGGGCGCGAAAAGGGCTGGATGGCTGTTGCCGTGGAGCCTGTTTAGCCTAAATTGTGAAGTGGGAGTTTGATTTGTTTACGATGGGGCGTCGCCAAGCGGTAAGGCACCGGATTTTGATTCCGGCATTCCCAGGTTCGAATCCTGGCGCCCCAGCCACAAAAGTCACTCCGGCGCAATGATGGGTGAATATCACGCCGGGATTTAAATACCTTCTCTTCTACCGGTTAGGTCATGGGCATCCATGGCCTACAACTTTTTCCAAGCATTCATGTGAGGACCCGTGGTCGACGAGCTTAAGATATTCTGCGGCAACGCCAATATTCCCCTTGCCAGGGAGATTTGCGGCCAACTCTCCGTGCCTCTGGGCAATGCCAAGGTCAAGACCTTTTCCGATGGCGAGATCATGGTTGAGATTGGGGAAAACGTTCGTGGACGTGACGTCTACGTGGTTCAATCCACCTGCGCGCCTTCCAATAACAACCTCATGGAGTTGTTGATCATGATGGACGCCCTGAAAAGGGCTTCCGCCGCACGGATTACCGCGGTAGTCCCTTATTTCGGGTACGCCCGTCAGGATCGTAAGGTGGCGCCTCGTACGCCGATCACCAGCAAGCTGGTTGCTGACCTGATCAGCACCTCCGGCGCGGACCGTGTCCTGACCATGGATCTCCATGCCGGACAGATCCAGGGGTTCTTCAATATCCCCGTCGACCATCTCTATGCGGCTCCTGTTGTGTTGGCCGATGTCAGTGCCCGCTTTTCCGAGCGCCTGGTTATCGTCTCGCCGGACGCCGGCGGAACAGAGCGCGCCCGGGCTTTTGCCAAACGCCTGGATGCCGGGCTGGCCATAATCGACAAGAGGCGCAGCGGTCCGAACGTTTCGGAGGTCATGCACATCATCGGGGATGTCAAAGGTGAAACCTGTATCATTGTCGATGATATGATCGATACGGCCGGGACCCTTTGTCAGGCCGCGCAGGCGTTGAAGGAAAAAGGAGCCAAGGCTGTTTATGCCTGTGCGACCCACGCGATCCTTTCCGGCCCGGCTCTGCAGCGGATCAACGACAGCTGTCTGGAGGAAGTGGTCGTCACCAATACGGTTCCGGTGCAGGAGAAGCTTTCCTCCTGTTCCAAGCTTCGGGTGCTTTCCGTGGCAGAACTGCTGGCCGAATCGATTCGCCGCATTCACGGCGACGAGTCCGTCAGCTCCCTTTTTATTTAACAACCGATACCTGTAAATAATTAACTGTCAGTCAGTTATCAGATCAATGGAGGAACACGAAAATGGCAAATACAGAACTGAAGGTTTCCGCACGCGAGAGAATCGGTAAAGGGGGATCCCGCAGTCTCCGTCGTCAGGGTCTCGTCCCTGCGGTTGTTTACGGCAAGGGAATGGCTCCCTGTTCCGTTTCCGTTGAGCCCAAGGCTCTGGAAGAGGCGATTGCTACTGAGGCTGGTTGGAACACCTTGATCAAACTCTCCGGCGTGCCGGCCGTTGACGGAAAGGTCGTTATCCTCAAGGACCTCCAGGTCGATCCTATTCGTCGCGATATGTGGCATGCGGATTTTCAGGCCATCGAGATGGGCAAGAAGACCCATGTTCTGGTGCCGGTCCATCCCGTGGGCAAATCCAAGGGAGAGAAGGAAGGCGGTAACCTCCAGGTCATCCGTCATGAACTCGAGGTGGTTTGTCTGCCCTCCAACATTCCCTCGGCCATCGAGGTGAATGTTTCCGATTTGAAAATTGGCGGCGTTCTTCACGTCGAGGACCTGGTTCTGCCCGAAGGGATTGAAGTTCCTCACGACGTCAACTTTACGGTCATCACCGTGACCGGGCGTAAGGCGGAAGAAGAAGAAGGCGCGACGGAAGGCGCTGCTGAAGAGGCCTGATTTTGAAGCTGGTTGCTGGCCTGGGGAACCCCGGGGACAAATATGCCGGCACCCGGCACAATATTGGTTTCTTGGTGGTACAGGAACTGGCGGAGCGTGCTTCCGTCAGTCTGAAGAAAAAAGGCTATCAGGGGGTTTACGGAGCCGGAAACGTTGCCGGACAGCAAGCCACCCTCCTTCTGCCGCAGACATTCATGAATCTGAGCGGGGCCAGTGTTGGCTCGGCCTGCAAATCCCTCGGCCTTGGACCGGGGGATTTGATTGTGATTCACGACGATATCGATCTGCCCTTCGGTACCCTGAAGATCAAAACCGGAGGAGGACATGGCGGGCATAATGGGATCCGCAGTATCCGCGAGATTCTCGGTAGCGGGGAATTTGTCCGGGTCAAGGTCGGGGTCGGTCGCCCTTCTGGTGGGGGGGATGTCGCGGGATACGTCTTGGGTCCGTTTTCCGCTGAGGAAAAAAAAGCACTCGGAACTGTTTTGGAGAATGCGGCCATGGCGGTCGAAACCATCCTGGAAAAGGGGGTTGCCTGGGCCATGAACGAATTCAATAATCGGGACGCTCGAAATTAATTCCACAGGAAAGAGAGGGTAAGGGACAAACATGAATTTGCCAATGTATGCCCCCATTCTGGGGGTGGTCGGGTTCGCACTCGCCATCGTGATCTACAATGTGATCAAGGCCCAACCGGTCGGTAACGAGAAGATGAAGGAAATTTCCGAGGCGATTCACGCAGGCGCCATGGCGTTTTTGAAGCGTGAGTACACGGTTCTTTCGGTCTTCATCATACTGGTCTTTTTCCTGATCGTTCTGGGGATGGGCTTCCAGACCGCGTTTGCTTTCCTGGGTGGGGCCCTGTGCTCCATGCTCTGCGGATTTATCGGCATGAAGGCGGCTACCCGCGCCAACGTCCGTACGGCTGAAGCGGCGAGAACGACCGGACAGGGAGCCGCTCTGATGGTTTCCTTCAACGGCGGCGCCGTCATGGGGCTTTCCGTGGCTTCGGTTGGCCTGATCGGCGTCGGTATCGTCTATATCCTTTTCGGCGGCGACCCCGAAACGGCCCGGTATATCAACGGCTTTGCCATGGGCGCTTCCTCGATCGCTCTGTTTGCCCGTGTCGGCGGCGGTATCTACACCAAGGCGGCCGATGTCGGCGCTGACCTGGTCGGTAAGGTCGAGGCCGGTATTCCTGAAGACGATCCCCGTAACCCCGGCGTTATCGCTGACAACGTCGGCGACTGCGTTGGCGACACCGCGGGCATGGGAGCAGATATCTTCGAATCCTATGTCGGTTCGATCATTGCTACCATCGCGATCGCTGCTGCCGCTGGTGCCAGCCAGATGGATATCCTTGGGGGTGAGGCTGTGCGCGGCAACGCCATGCTGCTTCCCCTGGTTCTGGCCATGGCCGGGCTGTGCTTCTCGCTGCTGGGTGTTGGTTCCATGAAGTTCCTCAAGAACATCGACCCCGCAGCCGCCCTTCGCTATACCACGTTCGTCGCTGCCGGCGGCTTCCTGGTTGCCACCTTCTTTATCACTCGTGCCATGCATATCAACAACGGGGTTTTCTGGGCCGTTCTGGCCGGTACTCTTGCCGGGATCACCATCGGTCTGGTCACCGAATATTATACCGCTTCGGCTCCCGTGGCCCGTATTGCTGAAGCCAGCAAGACCGGCCCCGCCACCAACATCATTCACGGCCTTGCTGTCGGCCTTGAGAGTTGCGCGCTGCCGATCCTGATCATCTGCGTCGGCATCTTCGTTGCCAACTATGTTGCCGGCCTCTACGGCATCGGCATTGCCGCTGTTGGTATGCTGGCTACCGTTGGCGTTACCATGACGGTTGACGCTTATGGTCCTATCGCTGACAACGCCGGCGGTATCTCCGAGATGGCGGAACTTGGACCTGAGGTTCGCAAGATCACGGACGGTCTCGATGCGATTGGCAATACCACCGCTGCAGTCGGCAAAGGCTTCGCCATCGGCTCGGCGGCTCTGACCGCCTTGGCCCTTTTCTCGGCGTACGCCACGGCTGTTAAGCTTGAAACCATCAACCTGCTTAATCCCATGGTCGTTATCGGTCTGTTGATCGGCGGGGCTCTGCCGTTCTTCATCGGCGCCATGACGATGACCAGCGTTGGTCGTGCCGCCGGCAAAATGGTGGACGAAATCCGTCGTCAGTTCCGTGAAATTCCCGGCCTGCTCGAGGGTAAGCCCGGTGCTAAGCCGGAGCCGGAGAAGTGCGTTGACATCTCGGCTCGCGCGGCTCTTCACGAAATGATTCTGCCTGGCGTCGTGGCCGTTATCGCTCCGGTGTTGGTCGGCCTTCTATTGAAGAAGGAAGCGCTCGGCGGTATGCTGGCCGGTGCTACTCTGGCCGGTGTGCTCTTGGCTCTGATGATGTCCAATGGTGGAGGCGCCTGGGACAACGCCAAAAAGTTCATTGAAAAAGGTGAACTCGACGGTGAGAAAAAAGGCGGCGAGGCTCACAAAGCTGCCGTTGTCGGTGATACCGTCGGCGACCCGTTCAAAGACACTTCCGGGCCGGCCATGAACATCCTCATCAAGCTGATGAGCGTTGTTTCGCTGGTTATCGCTCCGTTGCTTATCAACGGCTAAGCTGAAACGAGCATCAAACTGATACAACCCAGATAGCCGGGACGAGCTCCCGGCTATCTTCTTTTGTGTAGGAATGTGAAAAATGGGTTTCAAATGCGGTATTGTCGGATTGCCTAATGTCGGTAAGTCCACCATTTTCAACGCCATCACTTCGGCAGGCGCCGAATCGGCAAACTACCCCTTCTGTACGATCGAGCCGAATGTCGGCGTTGTCAGCGTGCCCGATCCGCGTCTTGATCAACTGGCAGCCGTCGTTCATCCAGAGCGTGTTGTGCCAACAACCATGGAATTCGTCGACATTGCCGGGCTTGTGAAGGGTGCGAGCAAGGGGGAGGGACTGGGCAATCAGTTTCTCGGCCATATCCGGCAGGTGGATGCCATCGCTCATATCGTCCGCTGTTTCGAGGACGAGAATGTCGTGCATGTGGATGGATCGGTCGACCCGTTGCGGGATGTGGAAGTTATTCAGACGGAACTCAATCTGGCTGATCTCGATTCGGTGGAAAAGCGGATAAACCGCACGGAAAAGCAGGCGAAGAGCGGTGACAAGAAGATGCAGGAAGAGCTGGCGGTCCTTCAGGCGGTTCGGGGAGCTCTCAACGAAGGTCTTCCGGCCCGTTCTGCGGAGCTCTCTCAGGAAGAACGCCGTATTCTCAGGGATCTGCACCTGATCACGTCCAAACCGGTTCTTTACGTCGCCAACGTTGCCGAGGATGATTTGCAGGGTGAGCATCCTTACGTCGAACGGCTCAGGAAGTTTTCCGCTGAGCAGAACGCAGAGTTCGTGGTGATCTGCGGGAAGATTGAAGCGGAGATCGCTGAACTCGACGGCGAGGAAAAATCCGAGTTTCTCAAAGAGATGGGGTTGCCCGAATCCGGCCTCGATCGCATGATTCATGCGGGGTATCATCTGCTTGGGCTTATCACCTATTTTACCGCCGGCGTCAAAGAGGTGCGAGCCTGGACCATATCGGCAGGAACCAAAGCTCCGGGAGCTGCGGGAGTGATCCATACCGATTTCGAAAAGGGATTCATCCGTGCCGAGGTGACCGGTTTTGACGATTTCATCCGGGCCGGTGGGGAGTCGGGGGCCAAAGAAAAGGGGCTGATGCGGCTCGAAGGCAAGGAATATGTCGTCAAGGATGGCGACGTTATGCACTTCCGTTTCAACGTTTGAGGATTAATCGTTGAATTAGCCGTTGATATATGCTAAAAAGTCAATTTTGTCTAGATCGGGTGCCGGGTGGTGCCCGCTCCTTGCTCCGGGCGATCAGAGCCCCGGGGCTAACCAACCCACGAGGAGGTAACACGAATGCGAACCTACGAAACAATCTACATCGTCAACCCCGAGGCGACCGGTGATGATTATGCCGCTGTCGTCAACAAGTTCAAGGATGTCCTGACCGAGCAGGGCGCCAACATCATCAAGGTGGATGAGTGGGGCGTGCGCAAAATGGCCTATCCCATCCAGAAGCAGACCCGCGGAAGCTATGTCCTGACCGTGTTCGAGGCCCAGCCCGAAGTCATCAAAGAGTTTGAGCGCCGCATGCGGATCGATGAGAAGATCATGAAGTTTCAGACGGTGTTTCTGCCCAAAGGCTTTGAAGCCACGGCACCCGCTGAGACCGAAGAACCCGCAGCCGCTGAAGAAACGACCGAGGCTGAATAACGACTTCGCCTGAACAGATTTTTGAATCACTTTACGGAGGATATACATGGCTTTCGATAAATCCGCAGGAAAAAAACCGACATCTTCTTCTTCAGCTCCCCGCCGGCGTTTTGTCCGTCGCAAGGGATGCCGCTTTTGCGCCGACAAGACGATGAAGATCGATTACAAGGAAGTGCGTACGCTGCGCTACTTTGTCTCTGAGCGTGGGAAAATCGTTCCCCGCAGAATTTCCGGTAACTGTGCCGATCATCAGCGCAAAGTCTGCGAAGCGATCAAGCGGGCTCGTAACATTGCCCTGCTGCCCTTTACTACCGGGCACGCGATCGACTAAGCTCCTGGATTAGGGTGACTTTGAAGGGAGTTGATATGGGTCAACGCGGTCTCTTTCTTTTCGGAGGAACCGTTCTGACTCTGATGCTGCAGATAAGTGCGGGGGCATTGGGATCAGTCGGCGCCTTCCTCAACTTTCTGATCCCTCTGCCGGCGGCATATGCGCATATGCGAGCCGGTTCCGTTGTCGGCGGGCTGGTGGTTGTGGCCAGTTCCGGTGTACTTGCTGCCGCCGGTGAACTCGAGGGAGCGCTTGCCTATCTGCTGCAATTTGGTGTGGCGTCTTTTCTGCTCCCTTATTTTCTTCGGCGATTCTGGTCCTGGGACCGTGCCGTGGCGCTGGCAACATTGGGTTCCGTGGCACTTGGAGGCTTGGCGCTTGGCGCATACAGCCTCAGTCAGGGCGTACCTGCCCGACACATGGTGCAGGACTATGCGAAGAAAGAAATAGAACAGACCCTGTCGTTGTATCAGCAGGGATCTGCTACGCCGGAACAGAAAGAAGAATTTCAGCAGCTTGGGAAACGCCTGGCCGATTTTTTCGTGCAGGCCTATCCCGGACTGGCTTTGACGGTCACCTGGTCCATGCTGTTGTTAACGGTTTATTTGCTCTCCCGGCTTTCTGCCGGCTGGTACGTGGTTTCAGGCCCCCCTTTCGCTCTCTGGCATGCCCCGCCTTGGTTGGTGTGGGGGTTGATCAGCGGCGGCTTTGGATTCGTTCTTTTGAACGGGCCTTTGGGGGTGATCGCTCTTAATATTTTGACTATTGTTCTGCCCATTTATTTTCTGCATGGGCTGGCGATTGTCAGTTTTTTCTTCCGCAAAAAGAACCTGCCGCCCGTTTTTAAGGTTTTGGGGTATGTGCTGATCATGGTGCTGAATCCTCTGCCTTTGATTGTAACCGGCTTCGGCGTGTTTGATTTGTGGGCCGATTTCAGAAAACCAAAGATCAAAGAAACGTAGATCCTTTTCAGGAGGAGATCGATGAAAATCATTCTGACCGAAAATGTGGAGAACCTGGGCAATATCGGTGACCTGGTCAAGGTCAAGCCCGGTTACGCGCGTAATTACCTTGTCCCGCGTGGACTGGCCATGGAGGCCAACGAGCGCAATGTGAAGGAGCTTGATCATCAGAAGCGTCAGCTGGCGCACAAGATGCAAAAAATTTCTGATGCGGCCAATCTTCTCAAAGGCAAGATCGAGGCGGCAACCTGTGTCATCAGCCATCGTGCCGGTGAAGAGGGCAAACTGTACGGCGCCGTCACCACGATGGAGATCGAAACCAAACTCCAGGAAGCCGGGATTGAGATTGATCGCAAGAAGATCGTTCTTGACGAGCCGATCAAGACCCTGGGGATGCATGAAGTCCCTGTCAAGTTGCAGGCGGGCGTCGTTGCCACCGTCAAGGTGAATGTCGTCGCTGCCGAGTAAGGCTTATCCGGGCGGGGAGAGGCCATTCTCTCCCTGCCCGACCACCCACCTCTAGCGCTGCGTTGCCGAATGGAAAATATACCGTCTCATCGGCTCCCACCCCAGCAACTTGAAGGGGAAATGTCCGTCCTCGGCGGAATTCTGCTGGAAAATCAGGCCTTGAACAAGGCCCTTGAAATTCTGGTCCCCGACGATTTCTACCGCGAAAGCCACCGCAAAATTTTTAAGACCCTGATCGACCTTTCCGATCGTGGTGAACCGGCCGATCTTGTTACCTTGAGCTCGGCGTTGCAGCAGAACGGCGACCTTGAGGCCGTCGGTGGTGCGAGCTATCTGGCTACGCTGGTCGATTATGTGCCCACGGCGGCCAACATTGCCTATTATTGCCGGATGGTCAAGGAGAAGGCTCTTGCCCGGCGTCTCATCGGCGTGGCTACGGAGATCGCCACCCGGGGGTACGAGGGTGGGGATATGGAATCCACCCTCGACTGGGCCGAAAAATCGATATTTGAAATTGCCGGGATGAAGTCCCGACCCTCCTATTTTTCTACCAAGGACATTCTCAAAGACACCTTCAAAGCCATCGAGAAGCTCTATGATCGCAAAGAGCTGGTCACTGGTGTGCCTACCGGGTTTCTGGACCTGGATCAGATGACGGCCGGCCTGCAGGGGGGAGATCTGGTGATTATTGCCGGACGTCCTTCGATGGGTAAGACGGCTTTTGTCGTGAACCTCGTCGAGAATGCCGCCGTTCATTCAGAGCGGAAAACGCCGACTATCATCTTCTCGCTGGAGATGAGTAAAGAGCAGTTGGTGCAGCGTATGCTGTGCTCCGTGTCCAGGGTCGATGCCAGCCGGCTGCGAACCGGTCATCTCGGCGAGTCGGACTGGCCCAAACTCACCAATGGGGCCGGTCTGCTGAGTGAAGCGCCGATTTATATCGATGATACGCCTGCCATTTCGATCCTTGAACTCAGGGCCAAAGCGAGACGTTTGAAGGCCGACAAAGGCCTCGGCATGGTGGTGGTCGACTATCTGCAGCTCATGCAGGGGCATAATTCCGAGAGCCGGCAGCAGGAGATTTCCGAGATATCCCGATCCCTCAAGGCATTGGCCAAGGAACTCGATGTGCCTGTTCTGGCGCTGTCCCAGTTGAACCGATCCCTTGAAAACAGGACGGATAAACGGCCGATCATGGCGGACCTGCGTGAATCCGGTGCGATCGAACAGGATGCCGACGTGATCATGTTCGTCTACCGCGAAGCGGTGTATTGTGATGCCTGTAAAAAAAGGGATAATTCTTGCGAGAAGGGGCATGACAAGGATGCCGAGATCATCATCGGCAAACAGCGTAACGGCCCTATCGGCACCGTTCATCTCACCTTTCGCGGGGAATATACGCGCTTTGAAAACCAGTCGCGTCGCGAAGATATGGGATAGGGTAGAGATCACCAACGTTCAAAAGAAAAGCCCCCGGAAGAATCCGGGGGCTTTTCTTTTGGGAAAAGTCGGTATGCTCAGTCCTTTTTGACGTCGATCTCTAGGATCTGGATTTTTTTTCGTAATGTATTGCGATTGATTCCAAGAATATCTGCGGCGCGCACCTGATTTCCGCGACACTTTTCAAGGACGATCTTGATCAGTGGGCGCTCCATCTGGTGGAGCACCATCTCATAAAGATTGTTCAGCTCCTGAAGATCCACCTGGGAAAGGGCCGTTCTAAGCTTGTTGGAAATCAGGGCCTCAAGCGATCCGCCGTTGTCTTCACAGGCTGTTTCTTGTGTCAACGATGGAAAATCGGAAGGGGTCAGCAGCGGGTCGGGAGACAGAAGCATCGCCCGCTTTAAGCTGTTCTCGAGCTCCCGCACATTGCCGGGCCAATGATAGTGTTGCAGTAGACCGAGACACTCGGCAGTGCACCCTTGAGTGGAGGCTCCGAGTTCCTCCCGTCCCTGGCTGATAAAAAATTCGGTCAGCAGCGGGATGTCGTCCCGTCGGTCTCGAAGGGGGGGGAGCTCAATCGGTACGACGTTGAGACGATAGAAAAGATCTTCGCGAAATTCCTTGGCCGAAACCCTCGCCTTCAGATCCTGATTGGTAGCGGCGACGATGCGTACGTCTACGGGAATTGGCGAAGTTCCTCCGGTACGGGTGACTTCTTTTTCCTGAAGCACGCGCAGCAGTTTTGCCTGCAGCTCAAGCGGCATGTCGCCGATTTCATCGAGGAAGATCGTTCCTCCATTGGCCTGCTCGAATTTACCGGCTTTGCGATCGATGGCACCTGTAAATGCGCCTTTTTCAAAACCGAACAACTCGCTTTCCAGGAGTTCCCGAGGGATCGCGGCGCAGTTGATGGCGATAAAGGGTTTGCCGAGACGTGGGCTGTTGAAGTGGATGGCTCTGGCGATCAGCTCCTTGCCGGTACCGCTTTCTCCGGTGATGAGGACGGTGACATCCGACGGGGCGATTTTACCGAGAACTTTATAGACCTCCTGCATCGGCCGACTCTTGCCGATGATGGTTCTCTCTACCTGGTAGTGGTCTTTGAGCTCGTCGCGAAGGCGGCGGACTTCGTCGGTCACGGTGGAGGCTTTTTCCGCTTTGAGGATGGTGGCATCGAGAGCATCGAGATCGAACGGCTTGGTGATATAGTCGTACGCCCCGCGTTTCATGGCTTCGACGGCGTTTTTCATCGAAGTCTCTGCCGTCATGATGATGACGAGCGTCTCGGGATGCTCTTCGTGGAAGCGTGTAAGCAATTCCAGGCCGGTGATCTCCGGCATTTTGATGTCGAGAATCGCCAGGTCGTAGCGGTTTTTACGGAAAAAATCCAAGGCTTCCCGGCCGTTGGTGGCCAGGTCGACGGTCATTCCCTTTTTGGTCAGCGCCTTGGAAAGCACCCAGCGAATGCTTTCTTCGTCATCGGCGACTAAAATTCGTCGGATAGACATAATCGTCCCCCTGTCTGGTCAGTTGACAATGAATCATTGAATCATGAAATGCATGCGCATAGCCTGCAAATCGTGTTGTCGTATGTTTTTACTCGTGGCGACGGATAAATGGGAGGGAGACGGCAACCGTGGTTCCTTCCCCCTCGATGCTGTTGACCTTGAGAAAACCCTGATGTTGACTGACGATTTTCTGGCATGTCGCCAGCCCTAGACCTGTCCCCTTGGTCTTTGTAGTGAAAAAGGGGGTAAAAATCTGGTCGAGTTGCTCGGAGGCTATTCCACGGCCGTTGTCAGAAACCTCGACCACAATCAGGGGCACGGGGCGGCTTCCGGCCTGTGTCAGGTGAAAATCGGGTGCAACCTTGGTACTGATTTCAACCCGGCCTTTTTCCTCAATGGCCTCGGCGGCGTTCTTGATGAGGTTGAGGAAGAGTTGGGTCAGAAGATCCTGATCCCCCAGGATGGGGGGAATACTCGGGTCGAGTTTCAGGGTGAACTCGATGTCCTTGTCTCTCTGGGCTTCTTTCTGAAAGATGACGATATCGCCGATGACATGGGCCAGGTCCACCTCGTCGAGGGCTGGCAGGCGGGGCCGGGTCAGATCCATGAGTTCCTCGATGATGCGGTTGATCCTCTCCGCCTCCCGGCTCATGATGCCGGTATATTCCTGCAAAGGGCTGTCCTTGGGTAGTTCCATCGACAGCAACTGGGAGGCCCCCTTAATGCCTCCGAGCGGGTTCTTGATTTCATGAGCCAGTCCGGCAGCCAGGGTCGCCAGCATGACGAGGCGGTCGGCTTGACGAACGGCATCTTCCAGTTCCCTCACCCGGGAGAGGTCCCGTAGAATCATAACGGCACCTTCCTGTCCCCCGGAGGAAGTGAAAATAGGCGAGCAGGACACGCTGACCGGCAGCGGTTGAGCACCGGCCCGTCGCAGCTGGATATTCTCATGATCAGAGATAGAACGCCCCTCCCGTGAAGCTGTTTGCATCATCCGGATCAGAGCGCTTTGCCCCTCAAAAAGCTTCTCGTAGTGACGACCCAGGGCTTGACGTTCCGAAAGGCCGGTGTACGCCTGTGCCGCCGGATTGATCAGCGAAATGAGTTCGTTTTGATCGATGGCGATAACACCCCTGTCAATACTTTCGAGAACTCTGACATAGAGTTGGATGTCCCTGGAGGTATCCTTAGGGCTGTTCATGGTGTGCCTCTTGATTAAACGGTTCCGGGGAAGCGGAAAAAAACCTCTCCATGATCTCATTCATCGCCTCAATCGATGTGGCATGATTGAGAGCTTGCCGAAATGCAGCGGCCCCGGAGAGCCCGCGGCAGTACCAGCAAAGATGCTTGCGCATGTCCATGACCGCTTTGACGGGCCCAAAAATTTCGATAAAGAGGTTCAGGTGTCTTCGGGCAACCGCGTAACGTTCCTCAGCCGAAGGGCTCGAACAGGTTTTTCCCTCAAGAGCTTCAGGAATTTCTCGAAAAAGCCAGGGGTTGCCATAGCCACCCCGCCCAATCATGACTCCGTCGCAGGCGGTTTGAGCCAGCATCTTCACGGCGTCGTCGGCACAGAAAATATCCCCGCTGCCGATAACGGGAATGCGCGCCTGCGCTTTGAGATCTCTGATGTGCGACCAGTCCGAGTGGCCGCTGAAGCCCTGACTCCGGGTTCGTGGGTGAAGAATGAGGGCGTCGGCCCCTTCCTCCTCGGCAATGCGAGCCACCTGCAGGTAATTGACCGATGGCTGGTCCCATCCTGAGCGAAACTTAACGGTCAGGGGCAGCGATGTTGCCTTGCGGACTGCCGCTATAATGCGGCCAATGCGGCTGGGATCGCGGAGGAGAGCGCTGCCAGCCCCTGATCGCACGACCTTTTTCACCGGGCACCCCATGTTGATGTCGATGAGTTCTCCGTCATCACTGACCATGGCTGCAGCACGAGCAAGAACGTCCGGATCATCGGCAAAGAGCTGAATACCCAAAGGACGTTCTTTCGGATGCGAAATCAACAGTTCGCGGGTGCGCTTGCCGTCACGGATCAATCCATTGGCGCTGACCATCTCTGTGAAGACGAGACCTGCACCGAACTCCTTCATAATAAGCCGGTAGGGCAGGTCGGTGATTCCTGCCATGGGTGCCAGAATCAGGTTGTTGGGGATATGGAGGGTGGAGATCTTCATGTTGGCCTGCGTAAATTTTAGGCATTCTAGCATGGCCACACCTGAAAGCAAGCAAAAAAGCAGGTCCCGTCTTGACAATACAGGGGGGTGGGGTACTGTTTATCCCTGATAGCATACTGTATACAGAATTGCCTTGACAGCCTCGGCTTGAGTTTGCTAGAACTTTTTTTGAAAATGTTGGCAGAGCATCTGCTGACGGCTCAGCGTTGCGGTAGGTTTTCTTTTATTTACAATGTCATCCGACCAGTCATCATGCCGGCTGGAATGTTGTTTTCCAGCTGTCTTGTTGAAATAAGTCTGGGGCCTTATGGGTTGGTGAACCATCCGGTTCATCGCATTTCATTTCACTAAAGGAGAGAGAACATGTCCACACTGAAGGAGACTCTGCGCAAGAAAATCGACGAGCACCGTCCCCGCACCACCCGTCTGGTGAAGGAATTCGGCGAGGTTAAGCTGGGTGATGTTACCATTTCTCAGGCTATTGGTGGTGCTCGTGGTATCAAGTGTCTGGTAACCGACATCTCTTATCTGGATCCCATGGAAGGTATCCGCTTCCGCGGCATGACCATTCCTGAGACTTTTGCCGCACTGCCGAAGGTTCCGGGCAGTGATTATCCCTACGTTGAGGGTTTCTGGTGGTTGCTGCTGACCGGTGATGTGCCGACCATGGCTCAGACCCTGGAAGTGGTCGCTGACTGGAAGGCACGCGCTCAGGTTCCCCAGTACGTTATCGACGTGCTGCGCGCTATGCCCCGCGACTCCCATCCGATGTCCATGCTGTCTGCCGCCATCGTCGCCATGCAGCGTGAGTCGGTTTTCGCCAAAAACTATGCTGCCGGCAAGTTCAATAAGATGACCTGCTGGGAAGACATGTACGAAGATTCCAACACCCTGATGGCTCGTATTGCTCCCATCGGTGCCTACATCTATCGTATGAAGTACAAAGGCGATACCCACATCGCTCCCGATCCGAACCTTGATATGGGCGGCCAGTTCGCTCACATGATCGGACAGAGCGACGAGTACAAAGACGTTGCCCGTATGTATTTCATCCTTCATTCCGACCACGAGTCCGGCAACGTTTCTGCTCATACGACTCACCTGGTTGCTTCGGCCCTCTCTGACGCTTACTATGCGTACAGCGCTGGTATCAATGGTCTGGCTGGTCCTCTGCACGGTCTGGCCAACGAAGAAGTTCTTCGCTGGACCCAGAACTTCATGCAGCAGCTCGGCGGCGAAGTTCCGACCGAAGAAAAACTCAAGGAAGCTCTCTGGGCTACCCTCAACAGCGGACAGGTTATCCCCGGTTACGGCCACGCCGTTCTGCGTAAGACCGACCCCCGCTACACTTCTCAGCGTGAGTTCTGCCTGAAGACCCCGGGTCTTGCTGAGTACCCGCTCTTCCAGCTGGTCAAGATGATCTTCGAAGTTGCTCCTGGCGTACTGACCGAGCACGGCAAAGCCAAGAACCCCTGGCCTAACGTTGATGCCCAGTCCGGCGTCATCCAGTGGTACTATGGCGTTACCGAGTATGAGTTCTACACCGTTCTCTTCGGTATCGGCCGCGCCCTGGGTTGCCTCGCCAACATCACTTGGGACCGCGCTCTCGGTTACGGCATCGAGCGTCCTAAGTCTGTTACCACGGCCATGCTTGAAGCTGCTGCTGGCGCCAAGTAAGGTCCACGCAAAAATTTTAGATATGGTTTTATCTTATGGGGGTGCCAATGGCACCCCCTCTTTTGTCCATAAAAAAAGGACCGAATTTCGGTCCTTTTTTTATGGAATCAGATTTTTTGCAAAAATTATTTTTTATCGGGTCGACTTGCGTAGAGCAGGATCTTCTGATCGGTATAACTCTCAACTTCCCCAGCAAAGGTCTCAATCTGAAAATAGTCATGTACGATCGTCGGGGCATCAATGAAAAATTTGTTGAGCTGTTGAACGCCGGTTCGGTTGAGACCCGCCCTTTTGGCCCACACAGGGAAATCATGGGTCTTGGGGAGGGTCAGGGTCTCATGGACGATGAACCCTGTCTCCTCAAGCATCGCGATCCATTGGGTCCGGGTATACGCTTGGACGTGCGTGGGATCGCGCATCTTTTCCATAGCCTGGTAGAATTCGGCGATTTCTGACTCGTCAGGAAGCAGCGTATCGATAATAACCATACGCCCTCCACGCCTCAGGACGCGGAAAAATTCCTTTAAGGCCCTAGGCACGTCAGGAAAATGGTGTGGGGCGATACGGCAGGTAAGAAGGGTGAATGCTCCTGCCGGGAAGGGTAGATCTTCTGCGTCCGCTTCGCGAAAGGTGACATTCTCCACGCCGCCTTCTTCGCTGATGTATTCCTGCGCTTTTTTCAACATCTGCATGGTCAGGTCCGAGGCAACGACGCTGCGAACCTTCGGGGCGAAAAAGAGGGCCGTATGTCCCCCCCCGCACGCGACATCCAGCAGAATGTCGTCCTGGGTGGGGTTAAGCAATCGCGCGGCCTCGGCAAGGTCATCTCCTTTAGCGAAGCCGCGATCCCTTACATAGCCGTCAGCAGTTCGCCCGAATTGTTCTCTGACCTTGTTCTTGAAATCGTTTTTCATGGAAACTCCTGAACCTGAATACCTTCGGTTCTTTATACTGTATCACCTTCAATAAAAATCTCTTGCGTCGAGAGTGGTGATTTGGTATGCAGCAGCTAACACCGGCGGAGGATAGCATGAAACATGTGAACTTGGGAAGTACTGGAATGCGGATTTGTCCCATTGTTTTCGGGACATTGCCGCTAGGTCCGCTTCAAGCAGGCCTGTCTCCATCCGAGGGAGGTAACCTGATTCGCTATGCCCTCGATCACGGGATAAATTGTCTGGATACCGCGGCTCTCTACGGAACCTACGCCCATATACGCAATGCCTTGCAGGCGTTTTCCGGAAAGGTGTATCTGATCAGCAAAACCCACGCTCCGGACGCACGACAGGCGCGAATCCATGTCGAAGAGGCATTGCGTGAAATGGGCGTGGAGAGATTGGACGTGGTGCATCTGCATGGTGCGCGTCTGGCGGATCCTTTTGTGGAGAGAGCGGACGTGTTTGCCGAATTGATCCGGATGAAGGAAGAGGGGAAGATCAGCCATCTCGGCCTGTCCACCCACTATATCGCAGCCGTCTACAAAGCGATTGAGCAACCTCAGATCGAGGTGATCCATCCGCTGATCAACAAGGCCGGGATGGGTATTCTGGATGGCTCGGCACAAGAAATGGCTACGGCAATCAAGGAAGCTTCAAAGGCAGGCAAAGGGATCTATGCGATGAAGGCCCTGGCTGGTGGCAATCTGATATCCCAGGCTCGTGAAAGTCTTCGTTATGTCCTCGGCCTCGATGGCGTAGACGCCCTCGCTGTCGGGATGCTCTCCCCTGAAGAGGTGGATGCCAACCTGCAACTTCTCAACGGAGAATACGAAGATGTTGCTGTTTGGCAAAAACTCGAACAGCGCCAGCGTCGCGTGAGAATCATGGAACAGTTTTGCAAGGGATGCGGAGCCTGTGTTCCTGCCTGTGCCAGCCAGGGGCTTTCTATTCACGAGGGGAAAGTCCGTTTGGACGAAGAGCGTTGCATTCTGTGTGGCTACTGTGCTGCGGCTTGCCCGGAATTTATCATCCGGGTGATTTGAGGCTCCCGGAACCTAGAGTCCGCTGATCCACCTGTCGATAGAGAGACGGCCACCACCGGACAATACCAAAGCCGTTGACATGGTGAGCAGGGTAAGATTGAATTCGAACCCGTGTCCTATCCCGGGCTGACAGGTCATGTTGAGAAAAAAACCGTTGCCCCAATGGACCTTGATGATCGCTACAATCATCACAATCGCCAGATTCAGGCTGGCAAGGCGGGTGAGCAGCCCGACAATAACCGCCAAGGCCCCAAAAAACTCCGCCACCATGGCCAGGAAGGCC
>QKGY01000378.1 GCA_003250235.1 Desulfuromonadaceae bacterium | reverse complement strand
AGAACCGTTTTGCGCAGGGCCGCGGGAGAAGAGGTGCTGTTGCTCGATGGCAGGGGAGAGATCTGCCGGTGCCGGGTAGAAACCCTGGGCAAGAAAGGGGGGACGGCCCGGGTGCTTGAACGAAGGCGGGAAGAGGATTCCGCCTTTCCCGTTCATCTGCTGCAGGCGCTCCCCAAAGGAGATAAGCTCGACCTGGTGCTGCAGAAGGGAACCGAGTTGGGGGTGGGTACCTTCACCATCGTCCTGGCCGGTCGGAGCGTCCCGGTGGTCTCTGCCGAGCGCGACGACAAGAAGCTGCAGCGTTGGCAAAGGATTGTTCAGGAAGCCGCCAGGCAGTGCCGACGCCCCCGGATTCCCAGGATCGGGCCGGCGGTTCCCTTGCATGAGGCGCTTGATGGTTGTGGCGAGGAACTGAAGCTGATGCTGTGGGAGGAGGAAAGCCTTTCGCTGGAGACGGTTCTGGCCGCAAGCAGACCCCAAAGTGCCGCCATCCTGGTTGGCCCCGAAGGGGGGTTCTCGGCGGAAGAGGCGGCCGAAGCGCGGAGCGCCGGATTTATCCCCGTTCGCTGCGGTCCGCGTATTCTGCGCAGCGAGACGGCTGGTTTCGCCATTGCCTCGGTGTTGCAGTACCTGTATGGAGATCTCGGCGAAGGAGCCCGGTAGGCAGGGTCGAGGAGTTGGCATGAAGTGTCCCAAATGCGGCTATCACAGCTTCGATCATCTGGACGCGTGCAAAAAGTGCCGCGAAGATCTCCGGCCACACAAAGCCAAGCTGGGGATATCGGCTGTGCGGAATTTTCCGGGATTGGATCCGGGCGCACCACTGTCCCAAGACTGTGCTCAGGACCATGCCGAGACGGTTCCGGACAACGCCGCAGAAAATTTTGACGGGGAGGTTCCGGCCGACAATGGTGCGTTCTCGGCGGAAGAAGGCCGTTTCCCCCTGGATGCGCCGGAAGAGGCTCGCCACTGCGGGGACTCTGCAAGCCGTGCAGAGCATGCGGGGGATTATCGTGTCTCCCCGGTAGCGGTTGGGGAGCCGGGTCCGGTTGAAGAGTTTCTTGCAAGCATGGAGCAGGAGCCGGTGTCTCAAGCTCCCTCGCCTCCTCCGGCTTCGAGAAGGCGGTGCTTACTGGCGGCTGTCACGGATGTCGGCGTGCTTGCCGCTGTTTTTCTGGCCTTTATGATCATCGGTGAAATGGGGTTCGCCTCCAGACCCGAAGGGCGCCTGTTGCCTTCCCCTCAGGACCTGGTCGAGCTTTCCGTTCCTTACTTCCTCGTTTTGTTTACCCTGAGCTTCGGCTATTTCACCCTCTTCCATTTTCTTACGGGGCAGACTCCGGGGAAGATGGCCGCAGGAATACGCGTCGAAGGGGTTCACGGCGAGACGCTGCTTTTCTCTCAGGCTTTTTTGCGCAGCGTGGGAGGATTGCTGTCCCTTTTGCCCCTGGGCGCAGGGTATCTGCTGGCCATTTTTTCGCCCACGGGACGGGGGTGGAACGACCAGCTGGCCGGAACGCATGTCGTGGGTGTCCGGCCCGGCCTGGAATAGCGCCTGCGGGGCAGCGATCAGCTCATCAGAATTTTTTCCCGCAGGATCAGGATTTCAAAGGCCAGCGCCGCTTTGGTCAGAAGCTTCTGGAGCTCGCCGATCCGACCGCTCAGGACCTTGTTTCCCCCCTCCACGTACAGAATGCACACCACCCGTCCGCCGATCATCAGCGGCATCAGCAACACCGTTCCGGCTGTCTCGCCTCCCATGCCTTGGACCAGGCGCTTATCCAGAGGGGTGTCGGGCATCAGCCCGAGATAGAAGCTTTTCCCTTCTGCCACGGTCTTCAGGACCGACGGGCGCGTCATGGGTATGCTGACCGTGCGGAAGTTGGTGATTTCCTGGGACTTGAACACTCCCTTCCACCCCGAAGCGGCTCCGCCGCGGACGATGAACAGGGCGACCCGGTTGAATTCCTGTCCCAGAAAGGTTACGAGAATATCGGCGATTTCCTCTCGGTCTTCGGCCTGGGAAAGGGCTTTGGAAACCGTTGCGATGGAGTACGCTTCCATACGTTCCGCCCAGGGTCCCGCATTCACCACCTGTTTGCTCCTGACCGTTTTCTCATGCTCCTTTTCCTGCTGCAGAGC
>QKGY01000451.1 GCA_003250235.1 Desulfuromonadaceae bacterium | reverse complement strand
CTCTGGTTTGTATTGAGCCAGATCGAAGAAGTAGACGAACATATCTTTTGGCCCATCGAAATAGGCTTTCGTCCCATCCTTGAATGCAATGACGGCGACCCAGTCCGGGTAGGGGGCGACGAACATGCCGCATACCGCACAGCGGTCTTTCGTCCCGGGGGCTGACGGAGGGGCTGCAATCGCCGTTGAGGTGATCACAAACAGGAGCAGAAATGTCGGAAAGAGGATTCGAATGGGCATGAGTGCTCTCCGTAGAAGACATCCTTTGTTTTTACAAATTTCCACATATTGTGGGGGTATTTAACCATACGCAAAGGATTAATGCAACCGGCGCCCCTTTTCTTTTCAGTGTGGTTAAAAACTTGATAGCCGGGTGCAAGCCCTTTATACTCATGCACTATCTGAGATGATTTTAAGGAGGGAAAAACGATTATGGCACGTATCTTTGTTACTGGCGGTGCCGGATATATCGGCAGCCATGTGGTCAAGGCTCTTGGCGGGGTGGGACAGGGACACACCGTCCGGACGTATGACAATCTTTCCACGGGCAACCGCTGGGCAATTCTCTCTGGCGATCTGGTCGAAGGGGATATTGCGGATCGCGAGGCCCTGAAAAAGGCTATCGAGGCGTTCCGCCCGGATGCCGTCATGCACTTTGCCGCTTTCATCGAAGTGGCGGAGAGCGTTCGGAACCCCCTGAAGTATTACCGCAACAACACGGCCAATGCACTGAACCTTCTGGAGGTTCTGCAGGAACTGGGCGTGCCCCGGTTTATTTTTTCCTCCACCGCAGCGGTTTACGGAACTCCCGAGACAATTCCCGTACGCGAATCGGATCCTTTGTGTCCCATCAACCCCTATGGTGCCTCGAAAATGCTCGTCGAGCGTTTTCTTGCCGATCTCTCCTTCGCCCGAGACGATTTCAACTATGTGGCCCTGAGATATTTCAACGTGGCTGGCGCCGATGCGCAAAGCCGTATCGGTCAGTGTTACAAGAATCCGACACACCTGATCACCCGGGCGCTGAAGACGGCCTTGGGGGAATTCCCCAAGCTCCAGGTGTTCGGCACTGACTATCCGACGCAGGACGGCACCTGTATTCGGGACTACATTCATGTGGACGATCTGGCGTCGGCCCATCTGGCGGCTTTGGACCATCTGCTCGCCGGAGGCGGCAGCGACATCTTCAACTGCGGCTACGGGCGCGGCTATTCGGTGCGCGATGTCGTGGAGTCCGCCAAGCGGATTACCGGCATCGATTTCACCGTGGAGGAAGCGCCGCGTCGGGAGGGAGACCCAGCCGCCCTTGTCGCCGACAGTTCCCGGATCACCGCCCAACTCGGCTGGACCCCGCGTTTTGCCGAACTGGATGTCATCATCCGTACCGCCTGGGACTGGGAAAATGTGCTAAAGAAAAAATCGAATACCTCGGAATCATAGGAAGAAGGCTGTGTTGTGATTTGATCTGCCGATCAAGGAGGCATTATGAGTGACAGCCGGACCACCCTGCAAGACCTGAAAGCAAAGATGGCGGAATTCGTCCGCGAACGCGACTGGGAGCAGTTCCATACCCCGAAGAATCTCAGCATGTCGATCGCCATTGAGGCGGCCGAGCTGATGGAGCATTTCCAGTGGCTGACCGTCGAGCAGTCCAAGAACCTTTCTCCGGATGCTTTGGTCGATATCGGTGAAGAGCTGGCGGATATCGTGATCTATTCCCTGTCCCTGGCCAATACCCTCGGTCTGGATATGGCGGATACGGTTCTGGCCAAGATGGAAAAGAATATCCGCAAATATCCCAGCGAGCAGGTCCGGGGCAAGTCCCACAAGTACACCTACTACAAAGACGCTGTTGCGGGCGATGACAACCGTGAGCCGGAAATCTGAAACCTGAAATCCCGCACTTGAGGCATCGTGGCCAAACCTGCCAAAAAATACAGCCAGGCCTCCCGCCTGCATGATGTGATCCGTATTCTCGAGGCGCGATACGGGGCCACGGTGGAGGAACTGGTCGAAGAGTGCCAGGTCAACCGGCGCACCATTTACCGCGATCTTCAGGCGATTTCCGACGCCGGCTACCCCCTGGTCAGGGAGCGCGAGCCGGACGGACGGGTGCTGTACCGCTTCATCACAGGCTTCAAGAACATCCCTCCCATCACCTTTTCCCTTCAGGAGTTGATGACCCTCTATTTCTGCCGGGGGCAGCTCGCCTTCCTTCAGGGTACCCCTTTTGCCGAGGACCTGGACGC
Organism: Desulfuromonadaceae bacterium; assembly: GCA_003250235.1. Classification (GTDB taxonomy): domain Bacteria; phylum Desulfobacterota; class Desulfuromonadia; order Desulfuromonadales; family SZUA-540; genus SZUA-540. The sequence goes on along the minus strand of QKGY01000451.1, from coordinate 411 downwards.
GATCTTCGCCCGGATCCGTTCCAGCCTCCCGCCGCGCAGTGTCGCTCACCTGGAGCGGCTGGCGGAGGCGGCCGTGCCGCGATTCCAAGGGCTCAGGGATTATTCCGGCAAAAAGGATATCCTGACCCGGGTGCGCGAGGCGCTGCTGTACCAGTATCGCTGTGTTCTGGTTTATGCGCCGCCCCGAAGGTCAGGAGAGGAATACCTCTTTGATCCCTACACCCTGCTGTTTTACAAGGATTCCCTCTACCTTGGCGGTTACGCCCACAACCGCAAGGGGTTGCGTTTGTTCCTGGTCGACCGGGTGAAGGATATCCGTCTCACCGAGGAACGTTTCGAGATCCCCGAAGATTTTCGCCTCGATTCGCTGACCGGCAATGCGTTCGGGTTGATCGATGACCAGCCGATGCC
>QKGY01000264.1 GCA_003250235.1 Desulfuromonadaceae bacterium | reverse complement strand
CCCTGCAGCCCGACCACCGAAGCCGTACTCTGAACGATGAGAAAGCGGAGCATCGGCCGCTGTTCATCCCGGATCATTCGTGAATGCTCCTAAAAAAGCACGCCAGGCCGTTGGCCTGGCGTCGTATCGGAAACAAACAGGGGGAGTTCCCCTCCCTATTTTTTCTTGTCCATCTTCTTGCGCAGCAGATCCCCCAGGGTCCCCATGGAAGGGGCCTGCTGCTCCTGCGCAAAACGGCTGAAGTCCTCTTCCGGTTCATTCTGAGCGCCTGCGGGCTCCTCAGTGACCAGGGCAAGGGAGATCCGTCGGCTGTCACGATCTACGCTCTCAACCCGCACTTCCAGCTCCTGCCCTTCCTGAACCACTTCGCGGGGGTGGTTGATGCGCTTGCCGGCTCCCAGCTTGGAGATATGAACCAGACCGTCAATGCCATCGGCAAGTCCGACGAACGCGCCGAAGGGCGCCAGACGGATAACCTTGCCCTTGAGAATCGCCCCTTCCGGGAAACGCAACGGCGCCTGTTCCCAAGGGTCGGCCAGCGTCTCCTTCAGGCTGAAGGAAAAACGGTTCTTGTCCCAGTCGAGGGATTTGATCACCAACTGAAGCTTCTGGCCGACGGACAGGGCCTGATGAATGTCCTCAACACGGCCCCAGCCCACCTCCGAGATGGGCAGAAGGCCCTCGATGCCGCCGATGTCCACAAAGGCGCCGAAATCCCGAAGAGAGGTCACTGTCCCTTCTACCGTCATTCCCTCTTTCAAGCTCTGCTGCAACTGCTCCCTTTTCTGCTGCTGTTCCTCTTCGAGCAACGCGCGATGCGACACGACAATATTGCGTCCCCGCTCCTCGTATTTGGATATCCGGAAGGGGAGGTGGCGCCCCACAAACTGTCCGGGGTCTTCGGTACGACGCAGGGACATCTGGGAATAAGGGCAGAAGGCCCTCACATTGCCGGAAAGCTTGATCTCGTACCCCCCTTTGATCTCTTTTTCCACATAGCCGTCGACGGGGATGCCGTTTCGCCAAGCCTCTTCCAGCTGGGCTGACCCGGCTCCCGAGCCCCCCATGCGGGTGGTGAAGCGCAATTCTCCGCCGCTGCGGGAAACAAAATAGGCGGAAATCACATCCCCTTCGCGAACGGAAAGTTTCCCTTCCGCATCGAGAAGTTCCTTTTTGTCCAGGACGCCTTCGCCCTTCTGACCCACGTCCAGAAAAATCCAGTCCGCGGTGATCTTCAGGATCTCCGCCTCAACCTTCTGTCCCGTTGCGAGCTTTCCGGCTGAAACAAAGCTCTTCTCCAGCAGATCGGCAAAACTCTCCTCGCCGTTCGACTCGTCCTGATCCCACTGCTCGTCGTTCATGGTCTTCCTCCGCGCCCAATCCCACCGGGGACTGTGATGTGACCTGTTGTATCGTCAAGAGCTGACCTTCGCCCGTTAGTGGCGGTGATTCTACGCCCGCCATCCGAAAAGTGCAAGGGGACTGACCGAAAGCGTAGGCTCGGCTTTTGACAGTTTTTCTTTTTCGGCAATAATTTCAACAAGGGGACTCAACCAGACATCCAGAGGAGGGAACTATGCCACAAGAGTACAAAATGCGCGAAGCGCTCAAAATGGCGATCCAGGCAAAAAAGAATCTCATGGACTTTTACAACGAGGCGGCGGACATGACGGACAATCCCAAAGCAAAATCGGTATTTACCCGTCTGGCTCAGGAAGTCCGGGATAATGCCGGAAAGTTCTTCAAACACTACAAATGGGACGATCTCGGAACTTTCGAAGAGTTCATGGCGAAACCGCCGACAGCCGATTCGGCCATGCTGCATGAACTGAAAAAAGCCCTCGACAAGAACGTGCACGAACGCAAGGCCCGGGAAATCGCCATGAAAGAAGAGTTGGACATGGAGAAAAATTTCTCCCTTGCCGCCTCTCACATCGTCGACCCCTCCGTGAAGGCCATCTTTATGGATGTGGCCAAAGACACCCGGAATCATTATGAGATCATCGAGTCCGAGTACGCCCATACCATGGCCATGGTTCACGAGACCGACATCGATACCTACGTGCGGGAATAGATGCGTTGACGGCTGCGGCGAAAGGACCTTGCCAGTTCACAGAAATCCATTAAAGTATAACTATACGAAGTGGACAGA
>QKGY01000240.1 GCA_003250235.1 Desulfuromonadaceae bacterium | reverse complement strand
CTTCAATATTGAGAAGAATGTGGCGATCATTGGCGGAACCTGGTATGGCGGTGAGATGAAGAAGGGCATCTTCACCATGATGAACTACTGGCTTCCCCTGGAGGGCATCCTCTCCATGCACTGCAGTGCCAATGTCGGCAAGGCGGGGGATGTCTGCCTCTTCTTCGGTCTTTCCGGTACCGGCAAGACGACGCTGTCGACCGACGCGGCCCGTAAGCTCATCGGTGACGACGAGCATGGCTGGGACAACGATGGCATTTTCAATTTCGAGGGGGGGTGTTATGCCAAATGCATCAACCTCAGCGAAGAGAACGAGCCGGAGATCTTCGGAGCCATCCAGCGCAATGCCCTTCTGGAGAACGTGGTGGCGGACGATGACGGCGTGATCAACTTTGCCGACGACACCAAGACGGAGAACACCCGCGTCTCCTATCCCATCGAGCATATCGAAAACCATGAGCCGAGCCTCAAGGCCGGACAACCGAAAAACATCATCTTCCTGACCTGCGACGCCTTTGGAGTCCTGCCCCCGGTTTCCAAATTGAGCAAAGAGCAGGCGATGTATTATTTTCTCTCCGGATACACTGCCAAGGTGGCCGGAACCGAACGTGGCGTCACCGAGCCCCAGGCGACCTTTTCGGCTTGCTTCGGCGAAGCCTTCCTGCCGCTGCACCCGACAACTTACGCACGTCTTCTCGGCGAGAAGATGGAGAAGTTCGGCGTTAATGCCTACCTGGTAAATACCGGCTGGGCTGGCGGCGGATACGGTGTCGGCAAACGCATGAGCATCAAGGCAACCCGCGCCTGCGTCAATGCCATTCTGGACGGCAGCATCGAGAAGGCGGAGTTCGATCAGACCCGCTGGTTCCGCCTGAACATTCCCAAGGCGCTCCCCGGCGTGGACAGTGCCCTGCTCAATCCGCGTAATGCCTGGGCTGATAAAGAGGCTTTCGATGCCACGGCCAACAAGCTGGCCGGCATGTTCATTGAAAACTTCAAGAAATACATTCAGAAGAATGAAGACTTCGACTTCACCAAGGCAGGTCCTCAGCTTTAGGTAAATCATAAAGAAAGGAAAAAGGGCGATCCTGAAGGGTCGCCCTTTTTGTTTGAACGCTTTGCCGTGTTCTGCTCAAGAACGTATAATGATCCCATGTGCCTGATCCTCTTTGCCTATCGATGCCTGCCGGAGATTCCCCTTGTTTTGGGGGCCAACCGCGACGAATACTACAGTCGACCCACTGCGGCAGCGGATTTTTGGGAGGATCACCCGGATATTTTGGCGGGTCGCGACCTTGTCGCCGGAGGAACCTGGCTTGGAATCAGCCAGACGGGACGTTTTGCCGCGTTGACCAACTTTCGGGACCCTGCCGAGCCAAAGGATTTTGGCGTGAGCCGGGGGGCATTGACCCGTGATTTCCTTTTTTCTTCGGAATCCCCGGTGTCCTATCTGCAAAAACTTTTGGAACAGACCCTGCCGATCAAGGGGTTCAACCTGTTGGTTGGCAATACGGAAGGTCTTTATTACTTTTCGAACCGCCAGAGGGCTATTCGTCGCCTCTCCCCGGGGCTGTATGGACTGAGCAATGCCCTGCTCGATACCTCCTGGCCTAAAGTCGATTCGGGCAAGGCCGCAATGGCGCCTCTACTTGCCGGAGCAGAATCGCCCAGCCCCTTCGAGATTATGCGTGTGCTGGCTGACAGGACCATCCCTCCTGACGAAACCCTCCCGAATACCGGAGTCGGGCGTGACTGGGAGCGGATTCTGTCCCCACGCTTTATTGTCAGCCCGACCTATGGGACCCGTTCCTCCACCGTCCTGATTGCGGAAAACAGCGGGAGGGTGCGTTTTACGGAGCGGACCTTTCAGCAGGGCTCCGCTGTTATCCCCGACAGAAACTTTAATTTTACCGTGGACTCCCCTCTTCGGTGACAAAGTCGGCTATGGTTTGACAGGGAAGGATTCCGGGGGCTATTTGGCTGAAGTTGTTAGTTTCTGGACTTTCCCCAGGGGATTTTGTATCTTTGCCGCATCAGTGCATGACTTTCGTAGAATCGCCTGTTTTCCGGCGAAAACGCCGTGGAGGTTTTTTTGGGCATCAAAGACACCGAAAAGGAAATGATCATACCGGATGAGCTGCCCTTGCTGCCGGT
>QKGY01000173.1 GCA_003250235.1 Desulfuromonadaceae bacterium | reverse complement strand
CGCTCTGCCTCCCGCCGAAGCCATGCGGCCGGAGCCTCCGGCCACCTTTCACCCCACCGTGTTCGAACGCTTCGGCATGCAGCGGCTGCTGACCCAGGGGGCGCGCATGATCCTGCGTCAGATCGAACGCCGCCCCTTCAAGGCACTTTTCTCCTGCCTGGGGATCGCGCTGGCCGTATCGGTGATGATCTTGGGCAGCTTTTCCGAAGACATCATCGACGCCCTGATCGATTTCCAGTTCTACCGCGTACAGCGCCAGGACATGACCGTCACGTTCGTCGAACCCGTGGAAGGGCGAGCTCTGGAGGAACTGCGCCACCTCCCCGGCGTCATGGACGCGGAGCCGGTACGCTCGGTTCCCGTGCGCATGCATTTCGGCCACCGCTCTCGCCTGCTGGGCATCACCGGGCTACTCCCGGAACCTCGCCTGTTTCGGCCTCTGGACCGGGAGGGAGACCCCATCCAGCTGCCGGAGAAAGGGCTGGTCCTCTCGGCAACACTGGCCAAGGTGCTGCATGTCGGTCTCGGGCAGAACGTGCGGGTGGAGGTCCTGGAGGGGAACCGACCGGTGCGGACGATTCCGGTGGCCGGACTGGTGGAGGACTATTCCGGCACCTCGGCGTACATGCAGCTGCGCGCCCTGCAGAGCCTGATGCGGGAGCAGAGCTCCCTTTCCGGCGCCTATCTTCGCGTCGATCCAAACAGCGAGGATGCCCTCTACCGCCAGATCAAAAACATTCCGGCGGTGGCCGGGGTGACGCTCAAGCGCGGCGCGCTGCAGAGCTTTCAGGAAACGCTGGCCGAAAACCTGCTGCGCATGCGCCTGGTCAATGTTATTTTCGCAGGCATCATCGCCTTCGGAGTGGTGTACAATAGCATGCGCATCGCCCTCTCCGAACGCAGCCGCGAGCTGGCCACCTTGCGGGTGATCGGTTTTACCCGTACAGAAATTGCCTGGCTGCTCCTCGGCGAGGCAGGCCTGCTGACCCTGGTGGCCATCCCCTTCGGGCTGGTGCTCGGCTACGGGTTTGCCGCCTTGGCCACCTGGGCCTTGCAGACCGAAGTCCAGCGTTTCCCACTGGTTGTGGAGCCGTCCACGTACGGGTACGCTGCCCTGGTCATCCTGGTGGCGTCGCTCATTTCGGGACTCGTGGTGCGCAGGCGGCTGGACCGCCTCGACCTGATTGCCGTTCTCAAGTCCAGGGAGTAAGACATGACCCCAACAACCCGCCGACGACTCTGGCTTGCCCTCATCGTTGTCATCCTGATCGCGCTGCTGGCCTACGCCCTGCTGCCCAAACCGGCGCCCGTGCAAACGGCCGAGGCCGTTCGCGGCCCCCTGCAGGTGAGCGTCGACGAGGAGGGCAAAACCCGTGTGAAGGAGCGTTATGTGGTTTCCGCGCCGCTGGGAGGTCGTCTGCTGCGCATCACCCTCGACCCCGGCGACCCGGTCAGCGCCGGACAGACTCTGCTGGCCAGCATCGAACCGGCCATCCCCGAGATGCTCGACCGCCGCGCCCTGGCCCAGAGCGAAGCGCAGGTCAGGGCGGCCGACGCCTCCCTGAGCCGCACACAAGCCCAGTTCGAGCGGGCAGGGCAGGCGGACGCACAGGCGCAGGCTAACCTGGAGCGCCTCAAAGAACTGTTCGCCCAGCAGATGGTCTCGCAACAGGAATACGACGATGCGCTGTTCGCCCGCCGTATGGCGGCCGACGATCTCCGGTCGGCACGCTTTGCCGTGCAGGTGGCCCGCTCCGAGCTGGCGCAGGCCAAAGCGGCGCTGCTGCGTATTCGTCAGGGCGGCACATCGGCCGCGAAGGACCTCTTTCCCCTTGAAGCCCCGGTAGACGGCCAGGTTCTGCGGGTCCTGCAGGAAAGCGCCACCGTTGTCACTGCCGGGACCCCGCTGGTGGAAGTGGGAAACCCCCAGTCCCTGGAAGTTGTCGTCGACGTTCTTTCCAGCGATGCCGTGCGTGTTCGTCCGGGCAATCGCGTGCTGATGGAGCAATGGGGCGGGGGCGAGGCCCTGGAGGGGCGAGTGCGCCGTGTGGAACCGGCGGCCTACACCAAGGTGTCGGCGCTGGGGGTTGAGGAGCAGCGGGTCGATGTCATCGTCGACCTGAGCGATCCGGTGGAAAAACGGCCCAACCTGGGGGACGGGTACCGCGTCGAAGCGCGCATCATCGTCTGGACCGGCGAAAATATCCTGAAAATCCCGTCCGGGGCTCTTTTCCGCCATGAAGGGCAGTGGGCCGTCTTTGCCGTGCAAGACGGCAGGGCCCGTCTGCACCGGCTGCACATCGGCCATACCAACGGGGTCGAAACGGAAGTTCTCGACGGGCTTGCGGAATCCCAGCCTGTCATCATCCATCCCAGCGACAAGGTCCATGACGGGGGGAGAGTCAAAACAGGCCGGTAGAAGGCTGTTCCTCATGCCTGCTCCTTGCGAACGGAGCGGATTAACGCTATAACCTTAGGATTCCAACCCTTTCATCTCCGACCGGCACGAGGCGTTCATGAATGATTCCCTGCAATTTGTAGTCGGCGCAGCCGATGGCCATTCCGTCAGTCAGTTGGCGGCCATGTGCAATCGCCACGGTCTCATCAGCGGAGCCACGGGTACCGGCAAAACCGTAACCCTGCAGGTATTGGCCGAAAGCTTCTCCCGGCTCGGCGTTCCGGTATTCGCCGCCGATGTCAAGGGGGATCTCTCCGGCCTCGCCGCAGCCGGCACCCCCAACCCCAAGATCGCCTCACGTCTGGAACAGGTGCCCCTCGACGACTATCGTCAGAGGCCCTTTCCCACCCTGTTCTGGGATATCTTCGGCCAGAGCGGCCAGCCGATACGGGCCACCATCACCGACATGGGGCCTCTGCTGCTGAGCACTCTGCTCGAACTCAACGACACCCAGTCGGGGGTGCTCTACGCCGGCTTCAAGGTCGCCGACGACCAGGGCCTGCTGCTGCTCGACCTCAAGGACCTGCGCGCCCTGCTGAGCTGGATGGCGGAGAACAGCCGCTCCCTCGGTGCGGAATACGGCAACCTCTCCAGTGCCAGCATCGGCGCCATCCAGCGCAAGATTCTGATCCTGGAAGAGCAGGGAGCCGAAAACTTTTTCGGCGAGCCCGCCCTGGCGCTGAACGATCTCATGCAGGTCGACTTTTCCGGCAACGGGGTCGTAAGCATTTTGGATGCCACCCGCCTCATCGCCCAGGCCCCCCGCGTCTATACCACTTTTCTGCTGTGGCTGCTCTCGGAGCTGTTCGAGCAGCTTCCGGAAGTCGGCGATGCCGACAGACCCAAGCTGGTTTTTTTCTTCGACGAGGCCCACCTGCTTTTCGACCAGGCCCCCAAAGTTCTCGTCGACAAGATCGAGCAGGTGGTGCGCCTGATCCGTTCGAAAGGGGTCGGCGTATTTTTTATCACCCAGAGCCCTCTCGACATCCCCGAAGACATCCTCGGTCAGTTGGGCCTGAAAATTCAGCACGCCCTGCGTGCCTTCACCCCCAAGGACCGCAAAGTCATCCGGGCGGTGGCACAGACGTTTCGCGCCAACCCGGATTTTGACGCCGAGCAGCGGGTCACCGAACTCGGCATCGGCGAGGCGCTCGTCTCCACCCTGGATTCCCGCGGGGCGCCGCTGCCGGTACAGCACACCCTGATCCGCCCGCCGGAATCGCGCATCGGCCCCCTGTCGGATGCGGAGAAGGCGGAGCGCATGGCCCGCTCTCCCCTCAAAGGGAAATACGACACGGTGATCGACCGCGAATCGGCCTACGAAGTGCTCCGGCAAAAGGCTGAGAACAAACAGACGGAACAGACCGCCGCATCGACGTCGTCTTCCCCATCGGGGCGATCGGCGCGAGGGGGCCAGAGTGTGGCCGAGGCCTTCATGAAAAGCGCCGCCAGGGCCATAGGAAGCCAAGTGGGGAGACAGATCATCCGTGGTGTTCTCGGTTCGATCTTTGGAGGGCGGAAACGTTAATCCCGAAGAAATTCTTCCCCATTCCGGGGTCTTGTGATAGAAAGACCTAGAGCCAGCGCAGACTTACAACGATACCAACCATGGAATCCAGCGACCAGAGAGCCGTATGAATCCATCAGACGTGAACTGCCGGACAATTCTGGAAGACCTCAACGATGGCGTCTACTTCGTCGATCCGGAACGCAAAATTACCTTCTGGAACAAAGCGGCCGAACGCATCACCGGTTTTGACAGCGAAGAGGTTATCGGAAGATGTTGCTCTGAAAACATTCTCGTACATGTCGATTTTCAGGGAACCAACCTGTGCATTAACGGCTGTCCGCTGGCGGAAACGTTGCGGGACGGACGTTGGCGCGAATGCGAAGTCTTTCTTCACCACAAACAGGGGCACCGTGTGCCGGTTTCCATACGCGTTAATCCGCTGAGGGATCCGCAGGGGCGGGTCATCGGAGCCGTTGAGATCTTCACGGAAACCAGCCCGAAGGAAGCCATTCTCGACAAAATCCGCGAACTCGAAACGCTGGCCATGCTCGATACCCTCACCGAGCTGGCCAACCGACGGTTTCTGGAAATCGAGATCAGCAACCGGATTCAGGAGCTCATTCGTTATCAGTGGCCGTTTGCCCTGATCTTCATCGACATCGACCACTTCAAGCAGATCAATGACCGGTACGGACACGCGGTGGGGGACAAGGTATTGAAAGCGGTAGCCAATACCCTGAATCTAATCGGTCGTCCCTTCGACCTGGTCGGACGATGGGGCGGAGATGAGTTCGCCGTTATCTTGCGCAACGTCGATGCAGACGCCATGAACCGCATCGCCGAGCGTTTTAGAGCCCTGGTGGCTCAAACCACCATCCCCGAGCATGGCGAGGATCTGCAAATCACCCTCTCTCTCGGCGGAACCCTGGCCCAACCCCAGGACACCATCGCGTCACTGGTCACCCGAGCCGATATGTTGATGTACCGCAGCAAGCAACGCGGACGAAACCGTTTCACCTCGGATGAATAACGACCCGAATCCACGCAGCCCGGGAGACCTCTTCAATGTCCTTTCATGTTCTGTATTGGCACTGGCTGGCGTTCGGCATGGTGCTTATTCTGGCCGAGTTGTTTATTCCCAGTTTCACGATTTTCTGGTTCGGCCTGGGAGGTCTGCTCGCCGGTCTGCTCCTGCTGCTTTTTCCTGAAATATCCTTCTCCGGGCAGCTGATGCTCTGGGCTCTGGCATCCTGCCTGTTCACCTTTCTCTGGTTCCGTTACTTCAAACCACGCATGACCGACCGCACCAAGGCCGGCATTGCCCGCGAGGCGGCACTGGGTGAAAACGGCCAGGTTATACGGACACCAGAGGGAAACCGCCGGGGGAAGGTCCGCTTTACCACGCCTCTGCTCGGAGCGGACGAGTGGGAGTTCATCTGTGCACAGCCGGTTTCGGTCGGGGACCGGGTTTTTGTCATCGAGATTTCAGGCAACACCCTGATCGTCGAGAAACGGGACGCCTGACCCTGCACCATACGCCATCAACGGCAATGTCTTTTTTCAAGGAGTTCCGGCATGGAAGGTCTTGTCCTGGTCGTTATTTTTGTCATCCTGGTTCTGGTCACTATCGGTCTTGGCGTACGCATCGTCCCCCAGGGAAGCAAGCATGTCGTGCAACGCCTTGGCAAATACCATGCGACCCTCTCCCCCGGTCTGAACATAATCATCCCTTATATCGATACCGTGGCGTACAAGGTCACGACCAAGGATATCGTTCTCGACATCCCGTCCCAGGAGGTCATCACGCGGGACAATGCCGTCATCATTGCCAACGCCGTGGCCTACATCAACATCGTCTCGCCTGAGAAGGCGGTATACGGCGTGGAAAATTACACCTTCGCCATCCAGAACCTGGTCCAGACCTCCCTGCGTTCCATCGTCGGCGAAATGGACCTGGATGACGCCCTCTCCTCCCGCGACCAGATCAAGGCCAAGCTCAAGGCGGCCATTTCCGACGACATCGCGGACTGGGGTATTACCATGAAGACCGTGGAAATCCAGGATATCAACCCCTCCCCGACCATGCAGAAAGCTATGGAGGAACAGGCCGCGGCCGAAAGGGGCCGCAGGGCCACCGTCACCCGGGCCGACGGCGAAAAGGCCGCTGCCATTCTCGAAGCCGAAGGGCGCCTCGAAGCCTCCAAGCGTGACGCCCAGGCCAAGGTCGTGCTGGCCGAGGCCAGTCAGCAGGCCATCCAAAAAGTAGCGGAAGCCATCAAGGATCATGAACTCCCGGTCGTCTACCTGCTGGGGGAAAAATACGTCGAGGCGGTCAAATCCATGTCGACCGCCAACAATGCCAAGGTTGTCCTTCTGCCTTCGGACATCCCCGCTGCGGTGCGGGGCATCCTCGGTTCTGTCGGCAAGTAACACCCCTTACGGATGCCGTTTGAATATTCTGCTAAAATGATGTAGTGTCCTTTCCCGAGAAGGGAGCCGAAGCATGGACGAGAACCGCAGACATGAACGTTTCGACGTCTCGGTGGATATCAAGGTGATTCAGACCGACGGTACCGTCACGCTCGGGGTGACCCGCAATTTCAGCGACGGCGGCGCCCTGATCCAGGTCGAGCTCGATCCGGCTCCCGAGATCGGCACTCCGATGCAGTTGCAGATTCATGATCCCGAAAGCGCTTTTCAACGGCCCGTGCTCAGGGCCCGGGTTGTACGCGTCTCTTCCGAAGGGATCGCCTTCGAACTGCTTCTGGACTGATCCACCGTTCTCTCTAACCCTTCGCCCTTCAGCGGCTCGCCTCATGACCAACCAGGGAAAAGCCTACATGTACGGCCTTGTTGCGGTCCTGCTCTGGTCTACCGTCGCCTCCGCCTTCAAACTGTCGCTGCGCTATTTCACTCCCCCGCAACTTCTGCTTTACGCCAGCGTCACCTCGCTGATTGTCCTGGGGGCCATTCTGACAATCCAGGGCAAGCTTGGTTTGATCGCGACCTGCGGCCGCAAATGTCTCATCCACTCCCTGCTTCTCGGGTTCCTGAACCCCTTTCTGTATTACCTGATTCTGATCAAGGCATACGACCTGCTTCCGGCCCAGGAGGCTCAGCCCCTCAACTATACCTGGGCGCTGACCCTCGCTCTGCTCTCGATTCCGCTGCTCGGCCAGAAGATTTCGTTCAGGGATCTTCTGGCCGGACTCATCTGCTACAGCGGCGTGCTGGTCATCTCCACCCGCGGCGATATCCTCTCTTTCCATTTTACCGATCCGCTCGGCGTCACCCTGGCCCTGGTCAGCACCCTGATCTGGGCCCTCTACTGGATCTTCAATACCCGCTCGACCCTGGACCCGGTGGTAGGGCTTTTCCTTAACTTTGCGTTCGGCACGCCGCTGGTGCTGCTTTTCTGCCTCGGATTTTCAACGGTTGCACCGAGCAGCCCTGCAGGAATGATGGGGGCCGCCTATATCGGCCTGTTTGAAATGGGAATCACCTTCGTCCTGTGGCTGACGGCTCTACGCCTGTCGTCCAACGCATCCAGAATCGGCAATCTGATTTTTCTCTCACCGTTTCTTTCCCTGATCTTCATCCGCTTTCTGGTCGGAGAGCAGATCCTCCCTTCCACCCTGGTCGGGCTGGGATTGATCATCGCCGGGCTGACGCTGCAGCGGCTTGGCAATGCCGGAACCGAAGGAGCCCAGCCATGCTAGAATATTTGACCTCCGGTTCGCTGCTGGGGCTGGCGTCCGGGTTCGCACCCGGCCCTCTGCTCTTTCTGGTAGTACGCGAGAGCCTCCATCACGGCGTAGGCGCCGGTACGCGAACGGCCCTGGCGCCTCTGATCACCGATCCCCCCATTATTCTGCTGTGTCTGTTTGTTTTGTCGGAGGTGGCCGGATTCCGACCGGTACTCGGAGCCATCTCTTTGGGCGGTGCCCTGATGGTCTCGCATCTCGGCTGGGACAGTCTGAGGACCGAAGGCGTACAGCTCGACCTGAAGGACGAGGCCCCCGCATCCCTCCGCAAGGGGATCATCATCAACACCCTCAGCCCTCATCCCTATCTGTTCTGGCTCACGGTCGGCTCCCCCATGGTTCTGCAGGCGCAGAAGGTCGGAACAGGGGCTGCCATTGCTTTTCTGGGCAGTTTCTATCTCTTTTTGGTGGGATCGAAAATTTCCCTGGCGATGATCACAGGCAAATCCCGCCATTTCATTGGAGGGCGCATTTACCTCGCCATCATGCGGCTGCTGGGCATTCTGCTGCTGCTTTTCGCGCTGCTGCTGCTTCGGGACGCCATCCGTTTCTTCGTCTGAGCCCCGACCTGCCGTT
>QKGY01000304.1 GCA_003250235.1 Desulfuromonadaceae bacterium | reverse complement strand
AACGGCAACACCGCCACCCGGACCGCAGAAGGACAGTGGGACCCGCAAACCAAAACATGGACCAAGTCCGTCGCCGTGACAGGAGGAACGCCATGAGGTATTCTGAAATCCAACGACGCCCCTGGCGCAAAGCGACCCTCTGCACCCTTGGAAGCTTTTTTCTCATTGCCCTGATGTTGACCGGAACTTCGGCGATGGCTCGCGAAAAGCCGCTCGACATCCTCTACGCCAGCGCCGACACCGATGGCAACGGGCTGATCAGCGAAGCCGAGTGGCATGCCGCCATGCAGAAACGCTTCGAGACCCTCGACGCCAACGGTGACGGCAACATCTCCAAAGAGGAGATGGCAAACGCCAGGGAAACGGCCCGGGACAAATTCCGCGCCCTGTCCAGCCACAACTGATCTTCCGGGTCCGGGATCGGAGAGATCCCGGACCCCGGTTCGATACGAACAGCGGAGCAAACCGTTTGACAGCACGGCACAATCAGAATGAGCCGGGAACTCTCCCGGACGATGACATCATCCGCCGCATCCTGGCGGGGTACATCGACGACTTCGAGATTCTGCTCGAACGGTATCGGGGGTACGTATTCACGATTGCCTCGGGACTCCTCCCCATCGACGCCGTCGACGACCTCGCTCATGACGTTTTCGTCGAAGCGTACCGCTCGCTGCCGAAATTCCGCGAAGGCACCTCGTTCAAGAAGTGGCTTGCCGGCATCACCATCCACAGCTGTCAGGACCACTGGCGCCGGCACTACAGAAGCCTCGAAACGCCGCTGAGCGCCCTGACGGACGAACACGACGCGTGGATCGATGCGGTGGCCGCCGGGGAAGCCAGTGAGGTTTTCGCCGGTTCGGAACGGCAGAAGGAAGCCCGGGACATTTTGCAACACGCCCTGTCCGGTCTGTCCGTCAAGGACCGGATGGTGCTGACCCTCGTGCATCTGGAGGGGCTTTCGATCCGCGAAGCCGCCGAGGCGTTGGGCTGGAGCACCATCAACGTCAAAGTGCGGGCGCACCGCTCGCGGGAGAAGATGCGTCGGCGAATCGCCGCCCTGCTGGAAGAAGGAGTCACCCCATGACCGAAAAAGACCGCGTGAAAAAAGTCGAAGAGGCGCTCATCGCGGCGCACCGCAGCCGCCCCAAAGCCCTGCCGGAACCCGGTTGGGACAATCGGGTGATGGCCCGGGTACGGTCTGAAGGGACGCCGAGGGCCACGGCACAGACGGAGCAAACCCAGCGTTTCGTGTGGCGTTTCGCCGCCGCGGCCTGTGTGTTCGCCCTGGCCTTTTCGCTGTGGGCTCTGCAGACAGGGATAAATCCCGAGCAACTGGCGCTCAACCTGTTCATGGACGACCCCCTGGCGCTCCAGGCGGTCCCCCTGTTCGCCCTGTAATTCCGGCGGCTGACGCCGTCGCGCGGCTTCAAGGAGCATTCTGCGATGAAGACATGGAAACTCTGGATGGGAATCCTGGTGATTTTTCTGGCCGGCATCGGCATCGGCGCCGTCGGCACCGGGCTGATCGTCCGTCACACCGTCATGAATGTGCTGCACGGAGACTCCACGGCCATGGCGGATCTGGTCACGAAACGCCTGGCGCGCCGACTGGATCTCACCGAAACGCAGAAGGCGGCGGTTTCGCAAACCGTGCGGGAGACACAGCTGAAACTCAGGGAGCTGCGCCGCACCTACCAGCCCGAAGCCGAGCGGATCCTCACCGACGGCATCGCCCGCATCAAGACCGAGCTGACGCCCAGGCAACAGGCCGAGCTCGATGCCATTTACGCGCGCTTCTCAACCCGGTGGAAGATGAAACGCCAGGAGGCGGCCCCTTCTCCCTAGCAACAAACCGTAAGGGGTTGATCTTCCTTGGGCACCGATCTCCTTTCTGGATTTTTGCCGAAAAATTGGTAAAGTACACCCACAACCCCATTGTCTCACCCCAAGAAAGGAGATCCCTCAAATGAATAATGTGAAAGCATTTCTCTTGCTGCTCGCCGCCTCCGTCCTGCTCGCCCTGTCCGGGTGCGGCGGCTCCGATTCCGGAAGCGTGCAGCCCGGCACCCTCTCCCTGCAGATGGTCGACGCCACCCTGCCCGGGTTTCAGGCCATCTACGTGACCGTCGACCATGTCGATGTCCATTCCCAGGACGGCAC
>QKGY01000029.1 GCA_003250235.1 Desulfuromonadaceae bacterium | reverse complement strand
TCGAACAGGTTCAGGCGACCCTGCGCGGGACCCGATCGGCGCAATGGCCGGCCCTCACCCTGGAGGCCCAGGCCGGACGGGACAGCCAACCGAGTTTTCTGGGCGACAGCACCGGCAACAACTACCGTTTGTCGCTGGCGGCCGCCTATGAAGTCGATCTCTGGAAAAAACTCTCCTCGCGAAGCAAAGCGGCCCTGCTGGATGCAACGGCCTCCCGCCTGGACCTCGCCGCACTCACCATGAACATCAGCGCCCAGGTCGCCGATCTGTATTACCTGGGACTCGAGCAGCGGCAACAGCTCGAACTCACCGACAGCACCATCGCCTCTTTTGCCGAGACGGAGGCTCTGGTCGATCAGCGCTACCGCGAAGGCCTCGTCCCGGCGCTCGACCTGTACCAGGCACGCCAGAACCTTTCCGCGGCCCGTTCCCGCAGACCCCAGTATGAAGCGGGATTGGCTACGGCCGAAAGCGCCCTCGCCCTACTGCTCGGCCAGACGCCGCGCCCGGGGCTTCTGGGCGTCGGGCAACTTCCGGTTACGCCGGTGACCTTCCCTGCCGGGCTTCCTTCGCAGCTGCTGGCGCGAAGACCCGACATTCAGGCCGCCCTGCTGCGCCTGCAGGCCAGCGATGCCCGGGTAGCAGCCGCTATCGCCGATCGGTTTCCGTCCTTCAACCTGACGGCAAGTCTGGGCGAAACCGGAAGCTCTTTTGCTACCGGCGACATTTCCGGCTCCTTCTGGAGCCTGTTGGTCAAAGCCTCGCAACCCCTTTTCGACGCGGGACGCCGCAAAGCCGAAGTGGACCGTACCCAGGCCGTCTTCGACGAGAACCTCGCCCGTTATCACAAAACGGTCCTGGTTGCGTTTCAGGAAGTCGAAGATGCTCTGGTCCGCAATCGTACCGGCGAGGACCGCATTCGCTACCTGCAGGAGCGGGTGGTGGCCTCCGATGCGGCGCTGAGACTTTCCACCGACCGTTATCTGCAGGGGCTGTCCGACTATCTTCCGGTCCTCACGGCTCAGGGGCTTTATTTCGATGCCAGAAAGCAGCTGCTCGAAAGCCGCCGGCAGCTCCTCTCCGACCGCATCAGCCTCGCCCGTGCGCTGGGCGGCGACTGGATGGCCCAGGAAATCGAACACCGCTTATCCGACAACTCGTCCAAAGGATTCCACGATGTCCCCTAAAACCCGCAAATGGCTGCGTCGCCTCGTCCCTGTTCTGATCCTGCTGGTGGGGTTCGCAGCGATGCGCCTGTTAATTGACGTTCGTCAGGCCCCAATTAAAACCCATCAGGAAAATCCCGGGGCACTGGTCGAGATCATGACGGCAAGCCTGCAGGATCACACTGCCACGCTATATGCAACGGGGACCGTGCAGCCCGGCGAAGAGATCAGCCTGATTCCGCAGGTCACCGGCAAGGTGGAGTGGGTCTCGCCGCAGTTTGCCGCCGGAGGTTTTTTCCGGGAAGGGGAGCCGATGCTCCGCATCGAGGCCGCGGATTACCGGCTGGCGGTCGAGCAGGCCAGCGCCAGCCTGGCCAAAGCGGAATACGACCTGGCAACCGTCCAGAGTCAGGCGCGCGTCGCTCGGCAGGAATGGCAGCGCCTCCATCCCGATTCCGGGGAGCCCGCCAATCCACTTGTGCTGTACGGCCCTCAGCTGAAAAATGCCGAAGCCGGGGTGGCCGCCGCCCGGGCGTCCCTCGATCAGGCCCGGTTGAATCTGGACCGCACGCAGTTGGCCGCGCCGTTCAACGCCCTCGTGCGTAACGAACAGGTCGACCGAGGGCAGTATCTGCGCGCGGGCAATGCCGTAGCCACCCTCACCGGCACGGATCGCGCTGAAGTTCTGGTTCCCTTGCCCTTCGAAGACCTCCCCTGGCTGGACATCCCCCGCAGCGGTTCCGGGCGGCTGGGTTCGCCCGCCACCCTGCGGTTTGATAACGGAGAAGCCACGCTCGAATGGCGGGGACATATCGTCCGCACCCTCGGCGATGTGGACGAGCGCGGACGCATGGCGCGCGTCGTCGTTTCGGTCCCCGATCCCTACAACCTTCAAAATCGGCCGGACGTCCCGGGCCAGCCGCTGGCCGTCGGCATGTTCGTTCGGTCTGTTTTCCAGGGAGCTCCCATGCGCGAGGTCATTGCCATTCCGCGCAAAGCCCTGCGTGACAATGACTCCGTCTGGTTCGTCGACGCCGACAATCTGCTGCGGATCCGCCCCGTGCACATCGTTCGGCGTGAAGAAAAAACGCTTTGGCTCGATGAAGGTATCCATGACGGAGACCGCATCGTCCTGTCGGCGCTCTCCGCAGCGGCCGACGGGTTGAAACTGCGTCCCGTCAGCGCGGGAGAGCAGCCATGAAAGGCGCTCTGAAGTGGATGGCCCACAACCACGTGGCGGCCAACCTGCTCATGCTTGTCTTCATCATCGGCGGGATACTCAAGGGGCCATCCATCAAACAGGAGGTCTTTCCCGAGGTTTCCCTCGACCGCATCCTGGTCTCCGTCTCCTACCCCGGGGCTGGTCCCGAAGAGGTGGAAGAAGGGATCCTCCTGCAGATCGAGGAGAATCTCACCGGCGTCGATGGCATCAAGCAGCTCAAGGCCGTGGCGGCCGAGGGCATGGGGAGCGTCGTCGCCGAGGTCTACCCCGATGCCGACATCGACCAGGTTCTTCAGGATATCAAGAGCGAGGTCGACCGTATCATCACCTTCCCCGAGGATGCGGAGAAACCGGTAATCAGCAAAATCCTCAATCGCCGGGAAGTCATTTCGGTCGTAGTCTATGGCGAAGTGGGCGAGAGAACCCTGCGCGAACAGGCCGAAGCGATCCGTGACGAGTTACTGACCCTGCCCGATATCACCCAGGTCGATCTCAGCGGGGTTCGCCCGTTCGAGATTTCCGTCGATATCCCCGAAGAAAACCTCAGGCGCTACAACCTCACCCTTGATCAGGTTGCCCAAAGGTTGCGCCGTGCCTCTCTGGACCTGCCCGGAGGAACCATCAAGACCGAGGGGGGACAGATCCTGCTGCGCACCAAGGAGCGACGGTATTGGGGGCCGGAATATGCCGATATCGTCGTGCTCAGCAACACGGACGGCACCCAGGTCCGCCTTGGGGATATCGCCACGGTTCGCGACACCTTCAGGGATACCGATGAATTCGCCCGCTTCGACGGCCATCCCGCCGCCATGGTCCGGGTGTACCGCATCGGCGACCAGAAACCTACGGAGATCTCCCGCCTGGTCCGGGATTTCGTGGAAACGAAGAAAAACAACCTTCCGCCTTCGATCCAGCTCGCAACCTCGAACGACACCTCGGAGATCTTTCAGAGCCGTATGGACCTGCTCAAAAAGAACGCGGCGTTCGGCTTGACCCTGGTGATCCTCGTTCTCGGGCTTTTTCTCGAGATGCGCCTGGCGCTCTGGGTCATGCTTGGCATCCCCATCTCCTTTTTCGGCACCCTGTTCCTCATGCCGGCACTCGGGGTGTCGATCAACATGATCTCTTTGTTCGCTTTCATCCTGGCCCTGGGCATCCTGGTGGACGACGCCATTGTCGTCGGTGAGAACATCTACGAACATCGCCAGATGGGAAAGCCCTATGCGCAGGCTGCCGTGGATGGCGTCGTCGAGGTGGCCGTTCCTGTCACATTCTCGGTTCTGACCACCGTGGCCGCATTTTTGCCGCTGATCTTCGTCAGCGGCATGATGGGAAAATTCATCAAGGTGATTCCCATTATCGTCATCACCCTGCTGCTGGTCTCTCTGATCGAATCCCTTTTCGTGCTGCCGGCCCACCTGGCCCTCGGCGGCTCCCGCAACGTCGCAGGCGGTATCGTCGGGGCGATTGACCGCAACCGCCGCCGTTTTGGCGCGCTTATGGACCGTTTCATCGCCGGTCCCTATCTCAGGGCTCTGCGCTTCAACCTGCGCTACCGCTACGCCAGCGTAGCGGTGGGCCTCGCCATGCTGATGCTGTGCATCGGACTGGTCAAGGGGGGGATCATCAAGTTCCAGTTCATGCCTTCGGTCGATGGTGACCGCATCAGCGCCGCACTGCAGATGGTCCGCGGAACACCCATCGAGGAAACTACCCGCATTCAGGAATTCATCGTCGCCAAAGCCCGCGAGGTGATTGCCGAATATGATCAGGAGCGCCCGGAAGGGGACTCGATTCTGCGCAACCTCTATGCCCTGGTCGGCAGCACCGTGTCCGAGGGAGGCCCGGGCGGAGCCAGTGCGGAATCCGGCTCGCATCTGGCCGACATCGAACTCTTTCTGGCCCAGAGTGAAACACGCGGGATTCCCGCTTCCGATATTGCGGCCCGCTGGCGACAGAAAGTCGGCAACCTCCCCGGCGTCGAATCCCTGGTATTCACCACCAACCTGGTTCGGATGGGCGCCAACATCGACGTGCAGCTGGCCCATGACGATTTTGCCGTTCTCGATACGGCTTCCGGGCAGATCCGTCAGGCGCTCGCCGAATACCCCGGTGTCGGCGACATTCAGGATACGTACTCCCGCGGCAAGGAAGAAATCAAGTTGCGGCTCACTCCGGAAGCCCGCACTCTCGGTCTCACGGAGGAGGACTTGGGGCGTCAGGTCCGGGCCGCCTTCTACGGCTCCGAAGCGTTGCGACTGCAGCGCGGCCGCAACGAGGTTCGCATTATGGTCCGCTATCCCGAAGAGGACCGCCAGCACCTCTGGAACCTTGAGTCCATGCGCATCCGGACCCCCGCAGGAGGCGAAATCCCCCTGAACCGGGCGGCGTTCGTCACGATGGGAAAAGGTTTTTCCGAGATCAACCGCACCGATCGCAAAAGAGTGATCAATGTCACGGCCAGCGTCGATGACAAACAAGCCAATGCCCAGGAAATCCTCACCGACCTGCAGGCCGAACTTCTGCCGCGGCTGTCCCAGGACTATCCCGGGCTCACCTTCAACCTGGAGGGAGAGGAGAAAGAGAGACGCGAGTCGATGGTGAGCATGAAGGAGGGATTCCTGCTGGCCCTGGTGGCGATCTTCACCCTCCTGGCCATCCCGTTCCGCAGCTACAGCCAGCCCCTGCTGATCATGGCCGCCATTCCCTTCGGCATGATCGGTGCGGTATTCGGCCACCTGATCATGGGATACAACCTGAGCCTGCTCAGCCTGTTCGGCCTGGTGGCCCTCTCGGGGGTGGTGGTTAACGATTCGCTTTTGCTGATCGATCGCACCAATCAGAATCGCCGCGAGGGCTCCGAGACGGAAGCCGCCCTTGTCGAAGCCGGGCTGAGGCGCTTTCGCCCGATTCTCCTGACGTCGCTGACCACGTTCTTCGGGTTGATGCCCATGATCCTGGAGACAAGCGTACAGGCCCAGTTCCTTATCCCCATGGCTATCAGCCTCGGTTTCGGAATCCTCTTTGCCACTGGGATCACCCTGCTGCTGATCCCGGCTCTTTATCTCATCCTGGAGGATATCCGCCGCTATTTCGGGTTGCGTGAAGATCACGCCCGTCACGAGGTGGAGGTCCGCCCCGAAGGACTTTGACGTTTGCAGGAGGCATCCGTGCCCATCATCGAAGACAAGCTCTACCAGCGCATCAAAAAGCTTACCGGCAAAGCCATCGGCGACTTCAACCTGATCGAGGAGGGGGACCGCATCGCCGTGGCGGTTTCGGGGGGGAAGGATTCCTACACCCTGCTTCACATCCTCGACCATCTGCGCCGCCGCGCCCCGGTCCGTTACGAGCTGGTGGCGGTCAACGTCGATGCCGGATACCCAGGCTTTCGCAAGGAGCTCATCGCCCGGCATCTGCAGGATGAGGGGTTTGATTACCGCATGGAGGATACCGACTGCTACCGGATCATTTCCGAGAAGCGTCGTCCCGGTTCATCGTTCTGCGCCTTCTGCGCCCGACTGCGACGCGGCGTCCTCTACAGCGTCGCCGACGAGCTGGGCTGCAACAAGCTCGCGTTGGGGCACCATCTCGACGACTTTATCGAAACGTTGCTGCTCAATCAGTTCTATATCGGCACCCTGGCGGCCATGTCTCCCAAGCTTCTGGCCGATAATGGCCGGCATACGGTCATCCGCCCCCTGGTCTATGTGCCCGAAGCCGATATCCAGGAATTCTCCAGACGCAACGCTTTTCCTCTGGTCGCCTGTGCCTGCCCGGCGCACGCCATGCAGGACCAGAAGCGTCAACGCATGAAGAAGCTGATCCGGGACCTTGCGGAAGAAATTCCCCATATCCGGCAGAGCATGATCGGTGCGCTCGGGAACGTTCAACCCCGCCATCTTCTCGATCCGCACCTGAAATCGTTTTGATGCTGGAAAATTGCCGATTATTCGTTAGAGTTTCTTTAATATCGTGATATGTAGAAAGAGTATAAAACCAACCCCGGACGACAACCCACAGCCGAGATTTCATCTTTATGCTCATTGAAGCCAGCGCCCACATGCCGCCACGTAAATCCGCCTGTCTGAGACTTCCCCATGGTTCGCTACGACGCATGATGCGCAGCCTGCTGCAACAATGGAATTTCTCTGTTTCCGATGCTCCGGGAGAGAACTGTCTGGAATTGTGTGCCTCGCCGCAACCCGGTCCCGGCGACCCCCTGACGGTCACCTCGCCGGCCACTCGCGTGACCAGCCTTCACTTCCCCCTGAAAATCGATCAGCTCTGGACCGCCGTGGAATCCCCCTTTCACAGCTTTCCTCGCGCCCATATCCGCCTGCCGATCGAAGCTCCCCTGCGCCTGGCTCTGCGTGGAAGCCTCATCCAAACCCGAACCTGCAGTCTTTCAGACCGTGGCATGCGTTTTCTGGCAACGAGGGAACTGGTGCGGGATGAAGAACTCGAGGTCGAACTGGATCTTGAAGGAAAGATTTTCCGTCTGCACGGAACAGTTATTTACGGGATTTTACAGGATAACCGGTGGGAAGCGGGAATCGTTTTCAGCCAGATTTCCGCTGAAAAACGGCAACAACTCCGCAATTTCATTGTCGGCAAGCTGTTCTCGGCAATCAGAACCGAGGTCGGGGAAGACTGTTTCCTGCACGGCAGAGGTTTTTTTGACCTGCCCCATCCCCTTTGAGAGCACCAGCCTAGTACCACGCTCAAACGCCGTCGCACATCACCCGCGAAAAGACTTCACGAATCGTTCCCGTGACGTTCTGGTATTCTGCCAGGAAGACCTCGTCCGGGCGTTTCGGCCGCTCGGGATACCCCAGCCTTCTGGCCAGCTTCACCAAGTAGCCACGCTCATTGGACAGCTCGTTGATCGACTGGTCATGCACCAGCCTCAGTTTGTTCTCCAGCCTCCGCAGGAATTTATATCCGTTCGTCAGCACGTCAAAATCGGTTTCGTTGAGAAGGTGTTCCCGATTCAAAGCCTCAAGAGCTTTCAGGGTATTGGTCTGGCGCAGTGACCGGATACTCCCCCCATGCAGCAGTTGCAGATACTGGGCAACGAACTCCACATCCACCATTCCGCCCCGTCCGGTTTTGATATTGAAATGGTCCACCCCTTCCCTGGCTATCTCACTCTCCATGCGGTTGCGGAGTCGGCAGATCTCCTCCCGCATGCCCTCGGGAACGGGCCTTTCATAGACGATCTGCTCGGTCAGTTCGCCAATGCGACGCGCCAGGGTTTCGGGCCCGACCACCACCCTCGCCTTGGTCAACGCCTGGCGTTCCCATACCTGGGCCGAGGACTGGTGATAGCGTTCATAGGCGGAAAGACTCGTCACCAGCGGTCCCTGGTTACCCGAAGGTCTCAACCGCGTATCGATCTGATAGACATATCCCTCGCGGGTCATCAGGGTCAGCACCGAGATGATCCGCTGCGCCAGCCGGGAAAAATACTCGGGGTTGCCCTGTTGCCTGAAGCGGTCGGGCTCGGTCCCCTCGACAGGATAGGTTTGTCCCTCCCCCTCGTAAATAAAGATGATATCGAGGTCCGAGTGATAGTTCAGTTCCGAACCTCCCAGCTTGCCCATACCGACAATGGCAAAAGCCGCCTCGTGCTTCTCCCCTTTTTCATCGGTGCAGAAGGGCAGGCCGAAACGGGGGATCAGCTCCTCGCGGGCAATCCGATAGGCTTTCTGCAGGCAGGTGTCGGCCAGCTGCGACAGCTGCAGCGTTCCTTCACCCTGCGGCGTATGTCCGTAAATGTCGTTCAGGGCGATACGCAGCATCTCTTCGTTGCGGAAGCGTCTTAGGACGTCAAGCTTGTCTTCGTAGTGGGAGGCCGTCTTCATCAGCTCCGACAGGTCTTTCTCCATAGCCTGGCGGGACTTGGAAGCCACCGCATAGGAACGGGATACCAGAGAGTCGAGGATCTCCGGATGCTGGATGAAAATGCGGGAGAGGAACTGGCTGGTCCCAAACAG
>QKGY01000338.1 GCA_003250235.1 Desulfuromonadaceae bacterium | reverse complement strand
TACCAAAGCGGTGGTGAAGATTGACTCGTTTCTGCGGAAGGGCTCACTTCTAGGAAGCCTTGGTAGCAAGGGTCCTGGCACGGTAAGCCTGCCAGAATTCACGGATGATCGGCAGAACCGAAATGACGATGATCACCAGGATCACCAGGGTGAAGTTTTTCTTGACGATCGGCAGGTTACCGAACAGAAAGCCCAACAGGCCGAAGCCCCAGACCCAGAGGATGCCGCCGATGGCGTTGTAGGCCCAGAAACGCCCGTAGTGCATGCGGCCAACGCCGGCGACGAAGGGGGCGAAAGTCCGGATAATCGGTACGAACCGGGCAAGGATGATGGTCTTGCCGCCATGGCGCTCATAGAACTGTTGGGTTCGCAGCAGGTGTTCCTGTTTGAAAAACCGGCTCTTTTCAGTAAAGACCCGGGCGCCAACCCGGCGACCGATCCAGTAATTGAGGGTATCGCCGGCAACCGCCGCGACCGTCAGCAGAATCAGCAGCAGCCAAAGATCGAAGGCACCGATTGCCGCCATCGAGCCGGCAGCGAAGAGTAGCGAGTCCCCGGGGAGGAATGGGGTCACCACCAATCCGGTTTCTAAAAAGACGATGGCAAAGAGGATGCCATAGCTCCACGTACTGTAATTTTGCACGATTTCAGCCAGGTGGCGATCAATGTGCAGGATAAAATCGACCAGTTGCATCATGAAGGAGTGACCGTTCCCTTAATTTTGATTTGATTCAGGCCTTATAATTATCAGATTTGCCACTCCTGCGCCACCGCATCCATACGGCGCTACAGAATAACTTTGAATTCTTGCGGACCGGCACCTCTCTGCCTATAATGTGCCCTCTTCGGCAGAAGTGTTCCGATTCGGGCAAAGGTTATCGCGATGTCCCTGGGCAAACGTTTGAAGAAATATTTCCTCACCGGACTGGTGGTGCTCGGTCCTTTAGGGCTGACCGTCCTGGTAGTGCAGTGGATTGTCAGCGCGATGGATAGCGCGATCCTCGGCCTGCTACCGACAGCCCTCCACCCGACCTCACTGGTCGGCCAGCACATCCCCGGTCTTGGGGTCGTCGGGACGCTGATGCTGGTCATGATGGTCGGCATGCTTGCCTCCAACATCTTCGGTCGGACGATCGTCACCTATTCCGAGTGGGTCTTCAGCCACACACCGGGGATCAAGGGGGTCTACAATCTGTTCAAACAGATGACCGACACCCTTTTCAGCAAGGAAAAGAGCGGTTTCCGCAAGGTGGTTCTCATCGAATATCCCCGGCGAGGCATCTGGACAGTGGCCTTTCTTTCTGGCCCGACTCGCGGCGAATTGCAGCGTTTAATGCAGCATCCGATGCTCAACGTCTTCGTGCCGACAACCCCCAATCCGACCTCAGGATTTTTCCTCCTCGTGCCGGCCGAGGATGTGGTTGAACTGAAGATGACCGTCGATGAAGCTCTAAAGATGGTAGTCTCCGTTGGCATGGTGGTGCCTCCCGACCGTAGTGTGGTGTTGAGCAAAGAGGACGGCGTATAACCTCATGGGCATCAAACTGATCGCCAGCAACAAGAAAGCCTGGCACGACTACTTCATCGATGATGTCGTTGAAGCCGGCCTGGTGCTGCAAGGCACTGAGGTCAAGTCGCTACGCCTAGGACATGTCAGCCTCAAGGAAGCCTACTGCCGCATCAAGAACGGTGAGATCTTCGTTGAGAACATGCAGATTCTCCCCTATGAGCAGGGCAACCGACAGAATCACGACCCCGTAAGAATTCGCAAACTGCTGCTGCATGCCGAGGAGATTGTCAAACTGACCCGCAAGGTCGAGGAAAAAGGGCTTACCTTGGTGCCGACCAAAATCTATTTCAAGGACAGCCGCGCCAAGTTGGAGATCGGCGTGGCCCGCGGCAAGAAATTGTATGACAAGCGCGAGACTCTCAAGCGTAAGCAATTCGAGCGCGAGGCCGATCGTGCCATAAGGGATCGCTCGAAGTAGTCCGCAGCAACATATTGAAGTTTTTGTAGATTTATGCGATAAATAAAAAAGTAGTTGGGCTGTTGAATTGTGGTCGGAAAGACGCTGTCACCGCTAGACGATTCAACAACTCAACCTCTCAACCAATTTTCAAGGGGGTGCCCAGGTTTCGACGGGGATTGGAAGCGCAGGTTGCATGCCGGAGTGGGCTGGCTCCGTAACAAGCCCAACACAA
>QKGY01000109.1 GCA_003250235.1 Desulfuromonadaceae bacterium | reverse complement strand
GTCGGGGGCCGTGCTCTGAATCAGGTCGTTGGCGTTTTCAAGCAGATCGAGATAGCGGGACTCGCTGTCGCGCAGTTCGCTCTCCATGTGGTGCCGTTCCGTAATGTCACTGAGGCTTCCTCTGACGGAAAAGCGGTATCGACTTTCCCGCAGCGGCCGGCAGGTATGCTGGATCCATCGTGGGTGTCCGTCGCGAGACTGAATTCTCAGGATGCGCGTCGAGGCCTTCCTTCCTGTCTCCGCCTCCCGCATCTGCTCCTGCCACAGGGGAATATCCTCGGAATGGATCAGGGCGGTTATCAGGCCGGGATTGTCGAGAATCTCTTCAGGGTCGTATCCCAAAAGAGCCAGACTGGCGGGGGAGATATACCGGAACGGCCCGCCGGCGTCTTTCAGATAAACACAGTCCGAGGCGAAGTCCGCGACCAGGCGGTAGCGCGTCGAGGCAAGTTTAAGGCGTACTTGCCAGATGCCGAACAGCATTCCGCTGAAGCCTCCGAAAATACAGGGAACCACATAGGAGTGCGGATTGAAGGCAAGGCTTGATCCGCCGAGGAAAATCTTCTGCACGGTGGAGAGCATGATGAGAAGAAGAGTGCCCGCCAGGGTGTAGAGAAGGACTTGAAGAAATTTTGAAGGCTTTGTCATGGAGACTCCGTGCTGCCTGCATTAAACGTCGGTTGGAGCCTCATGGGCGCTCCGGGCCTCCTGGCTGAGCCTCCCATCGTCTCGGCCGTAACGGGGAGAATGATGGAACACGAGCAGCCGTTGAACCTGGGCTTCTTTGGCGATCTGACCGGCAAGGCGGGCGGTCAGATGATTGCGGCTTTGCGCCCTGGAGAGGTCGGCATGGAGAAAAGGCGCCTCAATGACTAAAAGATGAGCTTTTCGGGCCAGGTGAATAATGGCATCGCAATTGGCGGCACTGGGGGAGGCGTCGGTGACGTAAACCAGTTTCATCCCGGCTTCCCGATGAGCAATACGCTCTGCCAATGTATTCAAGGATACTTCGGTTGTTCCGCCCCTGGCAAGGGGGACAAGGATGTTTTTCTGCGACGATTCGGTACGAAGGCGATCCTTGAATGCCGTCAGCCAGGGGCCGGGCAGGTAGCCTTCTCGCTCCAGGGCATCCTTGTGAATGGCCACATGAAGGGTTTCCTCCAGTGCGAAAGCGAGGGAGGGGATGCCGCCGTGGTCCAGCGCGAGGGGGCTGACCCGGTAGTGAGGCGTCGCATGCAGGGGGCCGTTTGAACAGGCCATCGTACGAGGAGGATCGGGCTCGAAAGCTCGGGCCGCCCGAAAGGTCATCTCTTTAAGGCTGATTTCTCCCCATTCGCGGACCACCAGGACGAATCGGAAATCTTCGAAAAGGTTCCATGTGTACCCGGCCAGTCGGTGGCGTATGCGCTCAATGATCCCCGGTGGCCCATGCAGGCACAGGGTTCTGTCCGTGTACAGGAGGGAACGCAGCAGGCTGTCAAAGCCGATGATGTGATCCATGTGGGCGTGCGAGATGAACACATTTGTGATCTTGGTTTTCTGTCCGGGTGTCAGGGGGTGAAGGTCGCCGCAGTCAAACAGCAGGGCCTCTCGCCGGTGCGCCAGTCGGACATAGAGTGCCGGATCCCCGAACGGTCCGTTGATCAGGTGCGGATAGAAAACCGATCGCATGCCATACTCCCCGTGGACCTCTTGATATATGCAGCGACTTTTTTTCTGTCAAAGACTTCGGGAAATAGTCCGTATTCCTATTGACAGGACGGTGCTTCCGGGTAATTTTACATGTGTTCTTTATTATCCCATATTTTATCGGAGAATGTGCCGATTTGGCGAAAAGGAGGTTGGAATGACTGTAAACGGAAAGCGTATTGTGCTGGCCCTGCTCCTTTGTCTCGGCGTCGGAATCACGGAAGGACGTGGCGACGTTTTCAACGTGGATAGGGAACTTTACCCTTATTACCCTTCCCTGGTGAAATGGAACAAATCCAGTGCCGAGTTTACCGAACCGCAGACTTGTGCCGGTTGCCATCCCCAGCAGTTTGAAGAGTGGACGGGCTCGATTCACGCTCTGGCTTTTCAGGACCCCGTCTATCAGGGGGAGCTGGCTCTGGGGGTGCAGGCGGTCGGACACAATATTTCCCGCCAGTGCGAAGGATGCCATTCGGCGGCCGGCGTGGTGACGGGCGAAGTCAAAGGGCCGGGGCTCAAGGGGCTGAGCCCCATGGCCATGGCAGGGGTATCCTGTGATATCTGCCATTCGGTGAGCGGCGTCACCCACTGGGAGACCCCCTCCCATGAACCGGAAAACGGATCGATGATTCTAACCCCCGGGGTGGAGACCCTTGAAGGAACGGTATTGATCAAGCGTGGCCCCTTTGCCCCGGAAGAGGGGTGCGGAGGCGGCTTTCACGAGTGCGAGGAGTCCTCTCTGCACCTCAGAGCGGATCTGTGTGCCTCCTGCCATCAGGTCTATCACTTTGAGCATCACTATCCGCTGGAGTCGACCTATCTCGAATGGAAGCACGGCCCTTATGCCCAGAAGGGGATTCTCTGCCAGGACTGCCACATGGTCGACAGCCAGACCTTCGAGAGAACGGCCGATACCTTCGAAAAACCCCAGCGCAGCGATTATCACCACTTTTTCAACGGAGCCAACTATCTGATCTATTATCTGGCCCGGGGCGCTGCGGAAAAGAGTGGCGATGCCGAACTGATGAAAAATCTCGATCAGAAATATCAGATGGCCGTCAACCGGCTCAAGGGGGCCGCCGCTCTGGAAATCAAACCCATCTATCAGAACGGATCGCTGCAGGAAGTGCTGGTACGGGTGAAAAATATGCGGGCCGGGCATAACCTGCCGACGTCACTGACCAATATCCGTCAGATGTGGCTGGAGGTCACGGTTAAGGATGGAAAGGGCAAGGTGCTCATGACCAGCGGAACCCTCGACAAGGACGGGCATCTTGCCGAGAACACGCGCATCTTCAATTCCGAAGGGGCGGATCCTCACTTCCATTTTGTCGTGAACCCCTGGGAGATCACCTCCTTTTCCAAGCACGACACCATTCCGCCCCGAGGGTATAAAGATGTCTATTACGGAGCGGCCGGCCTTGTGAAAGAGGGTAACCTGGTGTTCTCCGCCAAGCTGCGTTATCGGCAGGCGGATCAAAAGATTGCGGAAAAACTTCTGGCGGCCGTCCCCGAGGGGGTGGATCTGGAAAAAACCTACGGGCTGACACAGGTCCCCGCGTTGCCGGTGGTAGACATGGCCTTGGGAGAGGCTCAAATCAGCGTCCGGCAATAAGTACCATTTTTGTTGTCGTAAAAAAGGAGGCCGGGGCAGATTCTGCCGCGGCCTCTTTTTTTTAGGGAGGTGCGGATTTGGCAGGGCGGATGCGTCAAAAAGGGAGCGGTAGAGGATCCTCGGATCCTTGCCTGCAGACCATGGGGAGGACTGGCCGGGCTGGGGAGACTCTGGAGAAAGCGGAGTCGGGAATGGCCTAGCGCTTTACCGGATGGCGGACGCCCGGCCCCGATATGGGGAGTATGACCGTAAAGGTGCTGCCTTTGCCCGGGGTGGAATTGACGCGGATATTGCCATGATGGGCATCCACGATCCATTTGACGATGGAGAGCCCCAGGCCGGTTCCCCCGTCTTCCCGGTTACGCGCTTCGTCGATGCGGTAGAAGCGGTCGAAGATGTGGGGCAGATGCTCTTCGGGAATGCCGATGCCGGTATCCGCGATCGAGATGACGACGAAACCGCTGTCCGTGACAACGGCGATGTCGACACGCCCACCGTCCACCGTATATTTGATGGCATTGCTGATGAGGTTGAGAAACATCTGCCGCAGGCGAAGCTCGTCGCCGCGCAGCATGATTTCTTCGGTAACCTGAAGTTGCAGGCCGACGGTAATACGTTTGGTTTCCGCAAGGGTTCTCGCCTGAAGATACAACTCCTGAATCAGGTCGCAAAAACTGAACTGGGTGAGAACCAGTGGGAGTTCGCCGGATTCGCTCTTGGCCAGGGTCAGCAGGTCTTCGATAATGCGTCCCATCCGGTTGATCTCTTCCATGTTGGACGCCAGCGTTTTACGGAATTCCTCGGGATCTTTGGCCCAGCGCAGGGCGACTTCGGTTTCTCCGCGCAGGATGGTCAGGGGGGTGCGCAGCTCGTGCGAGGCGTCTCCGGAAAACTGCTTGATGCGTCGAAAGGCGCCTTCGAGGTCTTCGAGCATGGAGTTGAAGGTTTCGACCAGTTCGGAAATCTCGTCCTGCGTCTCTTCAACCGGGAGCCTTTGGCTGAGATTCTCGGCATTGATTCTGCGTACGGTGCGGGTGATCCGGGCAACCGGTGACAGCGCCTTGCCCGCGAGCAGCCAAGCGCCCAGCGAGATAAGGAGCAGGGCTGCAGGGGTGACCAGCAGAAAGGTCAGGCGAAGATCCGCCATCTCGTGTTCGATGGTTGCCAGACTGTGTCCGACCTGGATGAGGGTCGAGTTTCTGTCCTGGGGGCTGACAGGAAAGGTGACCATACGGATGGGGTGATGTTCCAGCGTGTCCAGGGTCTCCAAAAACGGGATGCCGATGCGGGTGTTCTGGAGAGCCAGCTTGCCCAGCGGCAGGCTGAATTCTTTCAGGTTGGTCGAAGAACAGGCGATGTTGCCGCGCTCGTTGAGGATCTGAACGTATTCACCCCAGTTGCGCTGGCGCAGAAAGGCTTCCAGTTGTTCGCAGGCGTCCGTAGCCAGGGGATTCTGGTGCAGGGTGAGATTGAAGGCGCTGACGTCCGTGGCGATAAGCAGTAGCCGGTCGTCAACGTGGCTGATCTGATTGTTGTAAATGTACAGACTGAGACCAAAGCCGCTGGCCGCCAGAACGACGGCCAGGCTTATGGCATACCAGAGGGTCAGGCGGAATCGGATGGAGCGGAAAACCAACTACTCCTCCTTGAGGACGTAACCGACGCCCCGGACCGTATGAATCAGCTTTTTGTCATAATCACGGTCAACTTTCTTTCTCAGGTAATTGACATACACGTCGATGATGTTCGTAAAGGAATCGAACGTATAATCCCAGACGTGCTCGGCGATCATGGTGCGGGTGAGGATCTGGTTGGGGTTGCGCATGAAGTACTCGAGCAGGGCATACTCCTTGGCGGTGAGCTCGATTTCCTTGTTGCTGCGCCAGACCTTGTGCGCTACGGGATCGAGGCGCAGATCGCCGAACAGCAGTTCGGCGCCGCGGTCTTTTTTGCCACGTCTCAACAGGGCTTTGACGCGGGCCAGCAGTTCGGCAAAGGCGAAAGGCTTGGTCAGGTAATCGTCACTGCCGGAGTCCAGGCCGGAGACGATATCCTGCACCGTGTCCTTGGCGGTCAGGCACAGGACCGGGTTGTTGACCTTTCGCCTGCGCAGCTCCCGGATTACCGTCAGACCGTCCATTTTGGGGAGCATGACGTCCATGATAATCAGGTCGTAGGGGTTCGTCTCCCCCATGAAGAGTCCTTCTTCGCCATCGTAGGCGATATCCACTTCGTAATTTTCCTCTTCCAGGCCCCGCTTGATGAAGCTGGCCACTTTCTTTTCGTCTTCGACAACCAGAATGCGCATCCTGTTCTCCTTTGGCTCCTCAGGGGAACGCCTGAAAATAACGTGAATCGTTTTCGGCCGCGTCAGGTTGCCGGCCGGATGGCTCTCTGCCTATTCCTTTATTTGATCTTCAGTTTGACCAGAACTTCATTGGCGGTCTCTTCCACCGCTTTGCCCGAAACGTCGATGACCACCCAGCCCTGTCGTCGGAAAAACGCACGGGCTTGGCGCAGTTCCTCCTCGATTTTTTCATAATCGGCATACGCGGCACGGGCATCCTGCCCCAGATTCCTCAGGCGCGAGGCCCTCAGCTCCATCAGCCGCTCCGGTTCGATGACCAGCCCGGCAACCTTCTTGGGGTCCACATGGAACAGTTCCTCGGGAAGCTCTATCCCCTGCACCATGGGAACGTTGGCCACTTTCAATCCACGGTGTGCCAGGTACATGGAGAGAGGTGTTTTGCTGGTACGTGATATGCCGACCAGGACGATGTCCGCCTTGGTCAGGTGCCGGGTTTCCTGCCCGTCATCGTGGCGTACCGTGAATTCGACCGCTTCGATGCGGCGGAAATAGTCTTCGTCTATGCGATGAAGCAGGCCGGGGGTTTCTCCGGGCGATCGTCCGAAGAACTCCGCCAGTTTCATCAGCAGCGGGGTGATCAGATCGAGGTTCGGAAGCCCCAGGGCATCACACTCGTCGTGGACAAGCTGGGCCAGATCGCGGTTGACGATGGTGTAGACGACGATGGCTTTTTCCTTCAGGGCCAGGTCGAGGGCTTCGTAGACCTGGTTCTTTGTCCTGACGTTGCTGATGCGGGTGATCTTGACCTGCTTGTCGCGGAACTGCGTGAGACCTGCCATAACGATCTTTTCAGCGGTTTCACCCGTGGCGTCGGAGAGCAGGTATAGGAGCTGGGGTGACACCATCGACAGTCCTCATGAAGAATTCATTAGCAGTTTAGCAGCTCTGTACTTCGCCGCAAGTTTCTAAAATTGAAGAGGTATTTTCTGGGATAAGCCAAAACCCTATTGGCGTTGACCTGTTGTGTGTCGAACCTATCATTTAGGGTATATGACTCATTAGAAACCATATTCATTAAAATGCATGCACAGCGAATTTGTCAAGGTTTTTATTGCTTTTGCAGGGCATCTTTGCTAAACAGGCCGCATGCAAAAAACCTGGCTGGAAATACGTTTATCGGTGCCTTCAAGCGGGGTTGACCTGGTGTGCAGTGAGCTGGCCGAATTGGGCTGCGAGGGCATTACCGTCGAAGAGCGCCCTCTGGATACCTTTGTCCCTCCCGACCCGGACGAGGTCCTGTCGGAGGAGCAGACCATCAAGGCCTATTTTCCCTCAGAGGGAGATACCGAGGGGCTGCGTGTAGCCATTCGCGATCGGTTGGAGTGGCTGGCTGCGGTTGTTCCGGGACTCGAAGCGGTCTTGCCCGACGTCTTCCCCGTGCGCAACGAGGACTGGGCCCAGAACTGGAAGCAGCATTTTCAGGCCGTAAGGATCGGCCGGCGTCTGGTAATCAAGCCGACCTGGGAGGATTTTTCTCCTTCGGCCGCCGACGTCGTGGTTCAGCTCGATCCGGGGATGGCCTTCGGCACCGGGACCCATGGGACGACGCGCCTGTGCCTGGAGGCGGTGGCCGCCCTGTACGATTCGGACTCGCCTCCCCGGCGGGTCCTCGATGTGGGAACCGGCTCCGGCATCCTCGCCATTGCCGCCGCGGCGCTGGGCGCCGAGCGGGTTCTGGCGTGCGACATCGAGGAGGAGGCCTGCCGGACCGCAGGCGCAAATGCTGCGCTTAACGGTGTCTCCGAGATCGTGGAGGTCACCGGTAATTCCCTTGAGTCGCTGGAACGTGGCTTCGATCTGATCCTGGCCAATATCCTGGCTGAAGAAAACATCCGACTGGCCGACCAGCTGGTTTCGCGGCTCAACCCCGGAGGAGCGCTCGTTCTTTCGGGCATTTTGCTGGAAAAAGAAGCTGCGGTTGTGGACGCCTTTTCCGCCTACCCCTTAAGCCCCCCCGAAATATCCCACCTGGAAGAGTGGTCCTGTCTCCTGTATCGTTCCGGAACCTGAATGTTGCGGTTTTTCGTGTCTCCCGAAGCTCTCTCGGCTGAAGAGGTCTGCCTCCCGGAAGAGGTCGCGCATCACCTGAGAACCGTTTTGCGCAGGGCCGCAGGAGAAGAGGTGCTGTTGCTCGATGGCATGGGAGAGATCTGCCTGTGCCGGGTAGAAACCCTGGGCAAGAAAGGGGGGACGGCCCGGGTGCTCGAACGACGGCGGGAAGAGGATTCCGCCTTTCCCGTTCATCTGCTGCAGGCTCTTCCCAAAGGAGATAAGCTCGACCTGGTTCTGCAGAAGGGAACCGAGCTGGGGGTGGGCACCTTCACCATCGTACTGGCCGGTCGAAGCGTCCCGGTGGTCTCTGCCGAGCGCGACAATAAGAAGCTGCAGCGTTGGCAGCGGATTGTTCAGGAAGCCGCCAGGCAGTGCCGACGCCCCCGGATTCCCGGCATCGGGCCGGCGGTTCCCTTGCACGAGGCACTTGATGGCTGTGGCGAGGAACTGAAGCTGATGCTGTGGGAGGAGGAAAGCCTTCCCCTGGAGGCGGTTCTGGCCGCGAACAGACCTCAAAGTGCCGCCATCCTGGTTGGCCCCGAGGGAGGGTTCTCGGCGGAAGAGGCGGCCGAAGCGCGGAGCGCCGGATTTATTCCCGTTCGCTGCGGTCCGCGTATTCTGCGCAGCGAGACGGCTGGTTTCGCCATTGCCTCGGTGTTGCAGTACCTGTATGGAGATCTCGGCGAAGGAGCCCGGTAGGCAGGGTCGAGGAGTTGGCATGAAGTGCCCCAAATGCGGCTATCACAGCTTCGATCATCTGGACGCGTGCAAAAAGTGCCGCGAAGATCTCCGGCCACACAAAGCCA
>QKGY01000146.1 GCA_003250235.1 Desulfuromonadaceae bacterium | reverse complement strand
CCTTGCCCCGTGCAAATCGAAAGCCCTTTACGTTCTGAGGCCTTTTAGTTCCATGTCCCGGAAAAAGGCGGGGAAGTCCCCGGCCGGGATGGGACGGCTGAAGAGAAATCCCTGCCCCTGATCGCAATTCTTGCTGCGCAGAAAAGCCAGCTGTTCCTCCGTTTCGATCCCTTCGGCAATAACCTCGAGATTCATGGCCTTGGCCAGGGCGATGACCGCCGCGGTGATGGTGGCATCATTGTGGCCCTCACCCAGGCTGCGCACAAAGGTCTGATCGACCTTGAGCTTGTGAATGGGGAAAAGCTTGAGAGCTCCGACCGAGCGAGGAATAGCCGGTGCCGAAATCATCGATGGCCAGGCGAACCCCGAGGCTATGGATTTCCTCCATGGTACGGATCGCCTTATCCAGGTCGTTCATGATGGTGCTTTCGGTGATCTCGACTTCGAGCCAGGCGGGATCCATCCCGGTCTCCAGCAATATGTCAACGATTTTTTGCGCCAGATTGGCTTGGTGAAATTGACGCGGGGAAATGTTGACGGCCATCAGCAGCGGGGGGAGCCCCTGTTTTGCCCATGCGACCGCTTGCCGGCAGGCTTCTTTGAGCACCCAGTCTCCCATGGCGAGAATAAGCCCCGATGATTCCGCCAGCGGGATAAAATCTCCCGGGGAAACCAGTCCGTGGTTCGGACGCTGCCATCGCAACAACGCCTCGACGCCGATCAGCTGCTGCGTTTTGAGGTCGAACTGTGGCTGGTAGTAAAGAAGCAGTTCTCTGTTTTCCGTTGCCTTGGCGAGGCAGGATTCCATCTGCAGCAATTCCTGCGCGCGGGTATCCAGGTCGGCGGTGTAATAACGATAATTGCCTCCCGGTTCGGTGATCGCTTTGGACAGCGCCACCTCGGCCGCTTTGAGCAACAGGTCCGGGGCATTGCCGTCGTCGGGGTACTGGCTGATGCCGATACTGCCCCCCATATACAGATCCTGTCCGTCGATCTTGATCGGTTGCCTGAAAATCTCGAGAATCTTCTTGCTGGCGCTGGAGGCCGATTGAAAATCGCGGATATTTTCGAGGACGAGGGCGAATTCGCTGCTGCCGGTGCGGGCCACCGTGTCATAACTGCGTACGCACCCCTGGAGCCGGCGGCTCACTTCCGCCAGAACCTGGTCGCTGGCGTCATGCCCGAGGGTTTTGTTCACCCTTTCGAAACGCTGAAGGCCGACGACGATAACAAAAGCCTTCGCACCAGAGCGTTGCACCTTATGAATGACCTGGGTCAGACGGTCGAACAGCAGGAACCGGTTGGGCAGATAGGTGACCGGATCGTAGTGGGTGAGGAATTCCACCTTTTCCTGATTTTCCAGCAGGCGCTGTTCCGCCTCGATACGCGGGGTAATGTCTTCGCAGATTTCGATGAAGTGGTCGGCCTGCCCCTTTGCATTGAACACCGGAAGAGCCTGAAGCCGTATGATGATCGGTTGACCTTCGGAACTGACAAATTCCCGGATCTGGGTTTGTGCCTTGCCTGTGCTCATGGCCCGGCTTCCGGGGCAGTCTTCGCAGATGGTCGATCCCTGCTCCAGGGCACGGAAGCAGTGTTTGGTCTGCATGGAGGCAGCGGGCTTTCCGACCATCCTGGCTCTGGCGGCATTTACCATGACCACTTTGTGATGGGCGTCGACGAGGGCGATTCCGACATCGATATTTTCCACCAGGATTTTGTAAATATCCCCCTGCTCCCGGAGGCTTTCCAGCTCCTTTTTGTCGTGCGTGACATCCTGAATCGTC
Source organism: Desulfuromonadaceae bacterium (assembly GCA_003250235.1). GTDB lineage: Bacteria > Desulfobacterota > Desulfuromonadia > Desulfuromonadales > SZUA-540 > SZUA-540. The sequence continues at coordinate 7,101 of QKGY01000146.1, read as the reverse complement.
AGAATGCCGTGAGGCTCCGTCTCAGTCCAACCGGTTATCCACGTCAGGTTTGTCTGACCCCAGAGCGTAGAACCGTTCTTGTGCCGATAGCGAACCGGGATGGTTCCGGGCGTACCGTCTAGCGCCTTGCTCAGAAAGAGATCTTTGACCCGTTCCTTATCCTCCGGATGGACGAGTTCAAAAAAAGGGGTGCTCCCCATCTCTTCTGGAGAGTAGTCGAGGTAGCGGCAAAAGGCAGGGTTCGCCTGGGCCAGCGTTCCATCTCTCGAGACCAGTGCAATGGCGGTCTGGGTATGATGATAGATGGTTTGCGGGTCCGTTGGCTTCCCGGTAAAACCGGCTTGAAAGGGAGATGCGACCATGATCCTCTCACGTCAATGACGTTGGGTTGTGTACGGCCGAGAGAAGAGGGGGCTATAAAAAAGACCCGCCTACGTTCCGAAGACGAGCCCTGCCCTGGCTGAAGGATCGCTTCGGCAACCAGGCTATCCGTTTCACCGTGTAGCGGGCGAACGAGGACCCTTGGCTTTGTGCCCCCGGATCTCTCCGGGTTTACTCTTCTCAGAAGCTACTTACCTAAAAAATAAAAGAAAGATGCGGATAAAAGCAACGATAAAATCACCTGCGCGATGCGGGGCGGCGGATGATCACGAGAGTCTTTTCAAGGAGAGGGATTTCGGAGCCCTGGCGACTCTCCGCGCCGAGGTGCGGGCAGAAGGATCAATGCAGGCGAAAGGGTCAAGGCGGGAGCCACGCGATCCGGAATCGTGAAATACGGGGACCCGTCGTCAAGAGGGTCCCCGTATCGGGCCATGATGCAGAAGCATGCCGCTTAGTGATATCCGATGCCGGGATAGAGCAGGTTGACAAAAAGAAGATGGATGGGATCGAAAACCTGATCGAAGACCTTCCATGCCAGAAAAAGCCCCAGGTAAAGCATCGGCGTGTTTTCGAGAAAATCCATATAGCGATGGCTGTTTTTCCGGCTGAGCAAGAGAGGGATCGCTCCGCTGCCGTCCAGGGGAGGAATCGGCAGCAGGTTGAAGACGAACAGGATCAGGTTCAGGGAAAACAGGATGCTGAGCAGCGTTGCCAGCCCGGCAGGTGTCCCGTCGTGATAAGACGCCGTGATGCGCGAGAAGGTGATCGACTCCGGGGCGTAGAAGAGATCGAAGATCATTCCCAGGCGGATCAACAGCGCGCACAGCAGAACCATCGCCAGGTTGGACGCCGGTCCGGCCAGCGCCATCCAGGCCGAGCGCTGAGGATAGGTTCTGGCCCACTGCCGATCGTAAGGCGCGCTGGCCCAGCCGATCATCCACCCTGCCGTCAGAAAGGTGAAAAGAGGCACGGCCACGGTACCGATCGGTTCGCGCTTGATATGGGGAAGGGGGTCCAGGGTGACCTGTCCCCCCTCGTAGGCCGTGCGGTCGCCGAGTTTCATCGCCACGAAAGCGTGCGAGGCTTCGTGCATGACGACCGACAGAAGGAAGGCAAAGTACCAAAGAATCCCGATGCCCAGATCATAATCAATCACAGCGGCTCTCCCGTTCGTCCTGGAGCTTACAGGTTTTCATCCTGCGAGGCGTCGGCCAGAACGGGGTCGGCGATGATGCGCTTTCTCCGGAATACCTTGGCCAGGGTGCCGCCGACGGCCGCAAGGCCGACCACAATAAACTTCTTGAACACCAGCAGAAAGCCGCCGAGTTTTGCCAGCAGACCGACCTTGGCGGCCACCTTGCCGCCGATCAGGGCAGCCAGCCCGTAGGCGGCCACTTTATCCACCCCCGGATCGAATTCGGCGTAACGGTAGCCTTCCTTGAATTCGGTGAAGGCCAGCACCTGGTTCATGTCCTTTTCGATCTGGGCGAGCTGCGGCATGCCGGCGACGGCATTCATGACCAGAACGCCCTTGCGTCCCAGAATCCGCACATTGTAGTTGAGGGTATTCACGTCGTTGTCGCCGAACTGCAGCTCCTTGGCCCAGTACATCTTCTTGGCGTCCGCATCGTAGCGGGGGGCTGCCGCCCAGCCGACCAGGGTGACCGGCTCATACCCCATCTTTTCACGTTCCTCGTTGGCCTCTTTGGTGCTGTCCTTCATGTCGGTCATCAGGCCTTCGTAGTCGATCTTGTCCGCATCTTCGTCGGAAACATAGCCGTCTTCCTGGTAGGTGATGACGACGCCCCAGCCTTCCGTGTCGAACAGGGCGACGTCGGTCGGAAGCAGCATGCCGAGGGTCCCCGAGCCATCGGGGTTTCCCCAGCCGACTTCGAGGAATCTCTGGGTCTCCTCGGGGCCGATGTAGCGGAAGTTTTCCGGAACATTGAGGGATGCGACGCCATTGGGCAGGTCGACGACCCCCGTTTGAAACTGAAACGTTCCCAGGAACTCCTCCGCCGTCATGGCGCCTTCCTCATCGGCCAGGACCGGAAAGGCGGTGAAAAGAAGCAACATGAAAATGCCGAGAATCGACGCCAATGAACGTGACACCATGAAAACCTCCCCGAGTGCGACCGATAAAAGATATGCGTGACGGATTTGAATATTTTTCGTGGCAATCAATATGCATGCCAATAATTCCTGGAGAATTTATGGTAAAAATTGGGCTGAATCGAGAAATGACTGGCGATATCGCTCGATACTGTGACGCGAAATGCTCTGAAACGACGTAAATTGTCTCTGAATGCCTGTGCAAATCGTGCTACGTGCGACGGCATGGCAATCTTTTCCTCCAGACCGCGTGAAAGATGGTATCCTTCCAGTTCTTGGATATGGAACTTTCCAACAGGATGACCCTTGAAGCACCCGCCGCTGCCCACAGACACAAACCCGGCCCCGAAGCACTTCCTCGATGTGTTTCGCTACAGCCGTCGCGCACTCGAGCTGGTGTGGTCGACCAGCCGCCGACTGGCGCTGCTGTTTGCGGTGCTGACCCTGGTGGCCGGCGTGCTTCCGGCAGCGGTGGCGTGGATCGGTCAGCTCATCGTCGACGGCGTGGTTGCCGCGATCGGTCAGCATCAGCAGACAGGCGCCGCCGATACCACGCGGGTCTTGCTGTTCGTGGCTGCCGAGGCCGGGGTGGTGATGCTGATTGCCGGCTCGCAGCGCGGTATCTCCACCTGCCAGGCGCTGTTGCGGGCGCTGATGGGGCAGCGCATCAATCTGATGATCCTGGAGAAGGCCCTCACCCTCAAACTGGCGCATTTCGAGGATTCAGAATTTTACGACAAGCTCACCCGCGCACGGCGCGAGGCTTCGACCCGTCCCCTGAGTCTGGTCACGCGCACCTTCGGCCTGGTGCAGAACGGCATCTCTCTGGTGAGCTATGCGGTGCTGCTGGTGAACTTCTCTCCCTGGACCGTGCTGATCCTTCTCGCCGGAGGCATCCCCGAGTTTCTCGCCGAGGCCAAATTCTCCGGAGACAAGTTCCGCCTGTTTCGCTGGCGTTCGCCGGAGACCCGGATGCAGATGTATCTGGAGACGGTGCTGGCGCGGGAGGATTATGCCAAGGAGGTCAAGCTCTTTCGCCTGGGGCCCAAGCTCCTGCAGCGCTACCGGGACATCTTCGATAAGCTCTTTGCCGAGGACCGCAAGCTGACCCTGCGGCGCGACAGCTGGGGGTTCGGACTGGGCCTGCTCGGCACTGTCGCTTTTTACGGCGCCTACGCCTGGATTGCTCTATCCGCCATCCGCGGGGCGATCAGTCTGGGGCAGATGACCATGTACCTGCTGCTCTTCAAACAGGGGCAGTCGGCGGTTTCGGCCAGTCTCTCGGCCATCAGCGGCATGTACGAGGACAACCTCTACCTCTCGAATCTCTACGAATACCTGGAGCAGCCGGTGCCGGCCGCGCAGGGGGCGCTTCAGCAGGGCCCGCAGCCGGGGGACGGGGTACGCTTCGAACAGGTCAGTTTCCGCTACCCCGGCAGCGAAGAGCCTGCGTTGAAAGAGGTCAGCCTGCACCTGAAGCCGGGCGACAGCCTGGCGCTGGTCGGCGAGAACGGCTCCGGCAAGACCACCCTGATCAAGCTGCTTGCCCGTCTGTACCACCCCGACTCCGGGCGTATTCTTCTCGACGGACTCGATCTGCAGCAGTGGGACGGCGATGCCCTGCGGGCCCGCATCGGCGTCATCTTTCAGGATTTCGGCCGCTATCAGTTTCTGGTCGGCGAGAATATCGGCGCCGGCGACATGAACCACTTCGAGAACCGGCAGCGTTGGCAGGAGGCCGCCCGCATGGGGATGGCCGACGCGTTCATCGACAAGCTGCCCGAGCAGTACGACACCCAGCTCGGCAAATGGTTCAAGGGGGGGCGCGAACTCTCGGGAGGCCAGTGGCAGAAGATCGCCCTGGCCCGCGCCTTCATGCGCACCCACGCCGACATCCTGGTGCTCGACGAGCCCACCGCCACCATGGACGCCGCCGCCGAGGCCAGGGTGTTCGAGCATTTTCGCGAGCTGAGTCGCGGCAAGATGACCATCCTGATCTCCCATCGCTTCTCCACGGTGCGTATGGCCGATCAGATCGTGGTCATCGACCGGGGGCGGGTCGTCGAGCGGGGGAGCCACGAGGAGCTGATGAAGCTCGGCGGGCAGTATGCTTATCTCTTCTCCCTTCAGGCCGAAGGGTATCGTTAGCGAGGAAACACGGATAAACGAGGAGGTTTTATGAGTACGCCACGAAGCGGTTTCTGCGGATGCGGCACCGTACGGTTCGAACTCGACGGCGACGTGAAAAATGTCGTCAACTGCCATTGCAGTCGCTGCCGCAAGTTCAACGGCGCGGCCTTTTCCACCTATGTGGTGGTTCACAAAGACATTCTGCGCATTACCGCCGGGGAAGAGGCGTTGTCCAAGTACACGCTCGAGAGTGGCGCGGCCCGCCATTACTGCCGTCATTGCGGAACCCCGATCTACAACATCAACCCCGTGTACGGGGATTACCGCATGGTCCATCTGGGCGCGATCGACCAGTCCGCCGACCTGGATGCGCGCATGAATATTTTCTGCAGCACCCGGCTGGGATGGGTGGCGAAGGTTGATGACCTTCCCAGCTTTCAGGAGAAATTTCAGCGCTGAATCGGTGCCGAAAAAGGCATGCCGGAGATCGGCCGGGTCTGTTGTTTCTGATCGAGGGAGAGAGGCGCCTTTTATCTGTAAAATGAATGAAGCGATGGATTCCGTCGCCTGATCACACAAAGGAGGCTTGCGTGGAACTTACTGCCAATACGGTTCTGTTGATTGCCATGGAATTGGAAAAAATGGGGAAGACCCTGTATGAGTCGCTGTCGCAGGGATGCGGCAACGATGAAATCGCCGCCCTGGCATCGGCCTTGGCCAGCGCGGAGGAAGAGCATCTTGCCGTATTTGAAAACATGCGCAACGCTCTGCCTTTGTCGTTACGCCGGGATGTCGTGGATTCGCGGGAACTCTTTGCGCAGGTCGCGTCTCTGCACAAGGACCTGTTGCCCAGCCCAAAGGACATCCTGAGAATTGTCAGGGATAGCGACTTTGCCAAAACCGTGGATATGGCGATCGAGGTGGAAGCCCGGGCCATTGCCTTTTATGCCGATTTGTCCGGGGATATTCAGGGCCTGGACCAGGCGGTGCTCAAAGAGATTGCCGAAGAGGAGAGAGCCCACCTCCGCATGCTGCGTGAAGCCCGTTTTCTGATGACGCATACGGATTCCTGACGTCCGGACGGGGCCGGTTTCCGGGGGCTCAGTGAGGGAACCCTTTTGAGTCGAAGCGCAGGTCGTCAAAGGCAAAGGCATAAGGGTGGTCCAGGGTGCGGAAAAACCACTGGCTCTTATGGTTGAACCCGATCACCCGGCTCATTGTGGCCATGTCGAGCTGCCAGCCCTCCTCCGAAAGGCGGAACAGGTAAGGGGAGGCCTGACGGTTTTCGACGGGAAATCTCAGGACCGCCCGGTCTCCGGATGTGCGCTCTTCGCTGGAGCCGAGGGCTTTCTCCAGCCCCTTTCGTTCGTTGTCCTGCTGGGCGTCGGTGACCAGCCACTGGCGAAAGAAATCCCTGGTCTCCGGGGTGTAGATGCCGAGATTCGGATCCTTGACGTGGCGCGCCAAGGCATCCATGTAACGCTCCAGGGTCTGTCCCGGCGTCGCTTGGGCGGCATAAAAGGGATCGCCCCCCGAATCCTTGAGGGGGGCGCCGGTGCCGATGGGCGCGGTCGACCGGGCGCCGCCCCCGCCGCTCAAATGGGCCAGATTCGTACTTCCCCGATAGTCGGAGGGAACCTCTCCCAGCGCTCTTCCCACCAACAGTTCCACCGTCGCTTCAACTCCGTCCGCCACCCGTCCCGCGGCAAAAAAAGGGGCCATCTGCTCTCGTTCCACATAAGCGACAAAACCGTCGGGGAAGAGGCCTTCGAGGTCATAGCCGATCTCAAGACGCACCTGCCGGCCGACCGGATCCACGAGCATGAGAACGCCCCGCGCACCTCGGGTCGTGGCGCCGAGCTGCAGCGATTCGAACAGCCGGAGCGCCTCCTGGTCGAGGTCGACAGGGCTCTGTTTCAGAAGCGTCAGATGGAAGTGGATGTCGAGATCCTGCAGCAACCGGTCGTGAAAGGCGAGAAGGCGCGTTTTCTGTTCCCGGCTCAGCAAAGACGCCTGATCGTCCACCAGAGGCAGCCCCTGCCGATTCCGGCAGCCGGGCAAAAGGGCCAGGGAAAAAAACAGCCACGCAAGAAAAACCAGACTGGGAACACGCATGTGAAAAGGACCTCCAGGGCTCAAGGAGTCAGTTTGGGCCTGTTCTGCCAGGATGCGTGCAGGGTAGCACGGAGGGGCGTCTTCGGGAAACGTTTCCGGTTGAAATGTTCGTAAAAACAAGCCGGTTGAGTAGATCGGGCAAGCCGTTCAGTGGTATTGTAAACCTATAAACGTTATGCCATGCATGTGGGTTTTCAGGGAACCGTAAAAAACAAGAGGTGTGTCGATACGCCTTGGGAATCCATGAAAGGAGACCTCTCATGCTAGCCGAAAAACGAGAAATTCACTATATCAACGGGGTGAATATCACCCAGTTACTCGAAACTATCGATGCGATCAAAGAGAATCCGGAAATCTCCCAAT
>QKGY01000227.1 GCA_003250235.1 Desulfuromonadaceae bacterium | reverse complement strand
GATCGACCGCACCCTCCTTAAACTCGTGGAAAATGGCATCATGGATGAACTGGAGAAAAAATGGTTTGGAACCAGCTCAAAATAACGGCGCAGCCGTAGCCACAGGGGATCGGACCAGGAGTAAATCAGCATGAGTCAAGATTCGATATTTTTTATCATTGCCGGCCTGTTGGCCGCCAGCATCCTGTGTCAGTGGGGAGCGTGGCGGGTCCGGCTTCCGGCCATCATCTTCCTTCTCCTGACCGGCATCCTGGTCGGCCCGGTCCTGGGACTGCTGCATCCCGAACAACTGCTGGGCAACTTTCTCTTTCCCTTTATCTCGATCTCGGTTGCCGTCATTCTCTTTGAAGGCAGCCTGACCCTTCGATTCAAGGACATCCTCGGCTTCGAGACCGTGATCCGCAACATGGTCTCGTTCGGCATGCTCGTCACCTGGCTGATCACCTCGGTCACCGCCCATTATGCGGTCGGCATGTCCTGGCAAATCGCTTTTCTCTTTGGCGCCATCACCGTGGTGACAGGGCCGACGGTTATCGCCCCCATCCTGCGTACAGTTCGTCCGACAGCCAATGTGGCCAACATCCTCCGCTGGGAGAGTATCGTCATCGATCCCATCGGCGCCGCGCTCTCGGTTCTGGTGTATGAATATATCCTTGCGGCCTCCGCCGGGTCGCCTTGGGGCCACACCCTGCTCTTTTTTTTCCGTTTGCTCTTTGTCGGCACCAGCATCGGCATCGGTGGCGGCTATTTTCTGGGGCTGGCGCTCCGCTCCAACTGGATACCGGACTTTCTGCGCAATATCGGCACGCTCTCCGTGGTGCTGGTTTCCTTCATCATCGCCAATGGCCTCCAACATGAATCCGGCCTGGTCACGGTAACGGTCATGGGGGTCTGGCTGGCCAACATGAAGGATGTGGATGTCCAGGGGATCATCGATTTCAAGGAGAGTATCAGCCTGCTGTTAATTTCCCTCCTGTTCATTACCCTGGCGGCTCAAATCGATCTCCAGGCATTGCTGGATCTGGGCTGGCGGGCCCTGGTCCTCTTTCTCGCGATTCAGTTCCTTGCCCGGCCACTGAATATCGTCATCTCGGCCACTGGGTCCAAGCTCTCCTGGCCGGAACGCCACTTTCTGGCCTGGATCGCGCCGCGCGGCATCATTGCCGCCGCCATCTCCGCGCTCTTCGCGGTGCAGCTCGAGAAAGCGGGGTATGTCGATGCCAGGCTGCTCAGCCCCCTGACCTTCTTTGTCATTATCGCCACCGTGCTCCTCCAGAGCACCACCGCCAGTTTTCTGGCAAACTGGCTCAAGGTGACCGAACCCGAACCCGAGGGATTTCTCATTGTTGGCGCCAACAATGTCGCCCGCGCCCTTGCACGGGCCCTGGACCATAACGGCGTTCGGGTACTGCTCTCGGATACGGTTCGCGGTAATGTAACCAAGGCCAAGATTGACGGCCTGGCCTGTTATTTCGGCAACCCCTTTTCCGAACATGCCGATCAGTTTCTTCCCCTGACGGGCATAGGCCGGGTCTTGGCGCTTTCCTCCCATGAGACCATCAATGTGGCCGCAGCCATGCACTATCGCAACGAATTGGGGCCGGATAAGGTTTTTGTTATCCAATCAAAGCTGCGTGAACAGGTCTCGAATCGCATGCGCCTGCCGATTCGACGTCTTTCGCGGACTCTTTTTGGCCGCGAGGTCACCCATTCCTTTTTGTCCTGGATTCTGGCCCATGGGGGAACGATCCACACCACCAAGCTGACCAACCAATTCGGCTTTGCCCAGTTTATCAAGCATCACGGGTATGGGGCCGTGCCGCTCTTTGCCATTGACCCCAAACATATTGTCCATGTCTTCTGCGAGGAACTGCGGATCGACCCCAAACCCGGTTGGTTGATCGTTTATTTGCGCCAGCCTGATCGGCGGAAAAAGCCCCGAAAACGGCCACCCAAACCGATAACGCCTGCGCCGCTCTGCGATCCCGCAAATCGAGTTCATCCCTGTCCGCCCGACGAGTTATTCTGATTTGACGTAAAAAGGTTGAAAAGAGACGATGGTTGGTGGTTCAATACCGGTTCGGTTCGGCCACCGGTACGAAAACGGGGTGATGCTGCAGCAAATCGCAGGCCCCATTGTGAAGGCCGCTGATTTGATGTATCTACAGCAACATTTTTGCAGCTTGGACACGCCGTAGAACAAACGTTCAAGGGCTTAAGGAGGTAACACATGGATATGAAA
>QKGY01000192.1 GCA_003250235.1 Desulfuromonadaceae bacterium | reverse complement strand
GTCCCGATTTCCCCTGGATGTTCCTGCGCTCGTACCGCGAAGGGCGGTCTCACCACCGCCTGTACGGAACGTACGGTGACCAGGTTCTCGTCGGCTTCGGCGCCGATGCGCTCAGCTCTTCCCAGATCGTCGGCAAGATCGAGGGGTCTCTTCCACGCGTCCTGGCGCGCCTCAGGGAACTCGAACACCTCCTTGCGGCGGGTGAAAAAACGCTACCCGAACAGCGACGTCTCGATGCGGAGCTGCGGCAATGCTATTTCCTGAGCCGCAAATATGCGCGGGCCCAGGGATGGCTCGATTTTGGGGCCCAGGGGGATGAAGACGCGGGCTTGACCCGGTTGAAGGCGTTGCTGGAGGCGCACTATCACGTCCCCGTCTCTCTGCCGAAGACGAGCAAGGTCGCTGCGCCCAAGACTTCGGGGAAGCAAAGCCGGAAAGCCCCCAAGGTTTCGGTGGTCATCCCCTGCTACAACTACGCCCGTTTTCTCACCGAGGCGGTCGAAAGTGTCCTGGCGCAAAGCTACCGGGATTTTGAAATAATCATTGTCAATGACGGCAGCACCGACAATTCCCGCCAGGTCGCCGAAGCATTGATCGCCGCCCATCCGCAAGCCCGGATGTGCCTGATCAACCAGGAGAATTCCGGCAAGCCGGCCATCTCACGCAACACGGGGATTGCCCGGGCCCGGGGCGAGTACATCCTGTGCCTGGACGCCGACGACGCTATCGACCCGGACATGCTGAAAGAATGCGTCGCGATTCTGGAGGAGGATTCCGGCGTCGCTTTTGTCTATACGGATCAGCTGTATTTCAACGAGAAGAAGACCTTTTTCCAGAATCTGTGCGATTACGACTTCGACCGGCTGAAGCAGCACAACTTCCTCGGCTACTGTTCCCTGTTCCGGCGCAATGCCTGGGAGGATGTCGGCGGGTTCGCCACCGATGTCGGTTACGAGGACTGGGACTTCTGGATCAGCCTGGGGGAGCGGGGGCATCGGGGACGGCGGATCGCCCAGCCTCTGTTCCAGTATCGCCAGCATGGCTCGGGCCAGTACCAGAAGGACCTGAAGAAGGACGAAGAGATCCGGGCACGGATCATCCTCAAACATCCCGGCCTGTATGCGGCCGCCGTGACCGGCTGGGCCGAGAAGACCCTCGGTCTGTCTACGCAGAAATCGCAGGTGTCCGCTCGCGACGATTTCCGGGTCATTGCCCTGGTGTCGGCGCACAACGAAGGGGATGTGATTTATCACGTCATCGGCGACCTGATCGCCCAGGGCGTCGACGTTTATCTCATCAACCACTGCTCGACGGACAACACGGTGGCCGAGGCCTCGCGTTGGCTGGGCAAGGGGTTGCTCCACATCGAAAACTTCCCCCAGGATTGCGGCTATCCGGAATCCAACATGCATCAGTACAACTGGAGCCATATCCTCAAACGCAAGGAGGAACTTGCCGCGCAGCTCGATGCGGACTGGTTTATCCACCATGACGCCGATGAGTTCCGGGAGGCTCCCTGGCCCGAGGTGTCGTTGAAAGAGGCCATCCGGGTCGTCGATCATCTCGGGTATTCGGCCATCGATTTCGCCCTGCTGAATTTCCGGCCGACGGACAACCGGTTCGTCCCCGGCGGTGACGTGCGCCAGGCGCTTACCGGCTATGAGCCCGGAGAGGACTTCAACAGCCTGCAGATCAAAGCCTGGAAGAATACCGGCTCGCCGGTTGAAATCGTCGGCAATGCCGGCCACGACATCCATTTCGCTGGACGCACGATCTTCCCGACCCGGTTCCTGTTGCGGCATTACCCGATTCGCAGCCAGGAGCACGGTTTGCAGAAGGTTTTCCGGGAGAGGAAGAAACGGTTCAATCCCGAGGAAAAGCAGGCCGGCTGGCACATCCAGTACGATCAGGTTCAGCAGGAGGATCACAATTTCCTGCATGATCAGGCGTCCCTGAAGGCCTATGACGGCAACGAGGTACGTGCCCGCCTGCTTTCGGCCGATGTTTACCGCCTGATGGCTACCCGGGGGGATGCCGGGGCAAGCACGGCTTCCAACGTTCAGGCAGATCTTGCCGAGATCGGGAATCTGATCGCCTTGGGGGAAAGCCTCTTTGCGGAAGGCGATGTGCAAAATGCCCGGACCTGTTTCGAAAAGGTCCTCACCCGCGACCCGAAGAGTTGTGATGCCCTGAACAATCTCGGGGTGATCGCCTACCAGCAGGGGGATGTCGCTACTGCCAAGGCTCTG
>QKGY01000128.1 GCA_003250235.1 Desulfuromonadaceae bacterium | reverse complement strand
CGTGGCCTGCTGCTCGATGGTATAGACCACGTCCATCCCGTCTACAACCTTCCCGAATACCGCATAGCCGAAATTGGCCGGATCCGTACCGGTGTTATCCAGGAACTTGTTATCCTCGGTGTTGATAAAAAACTGCGCGGTGGCGCTGTCCACGTCCTGGGTGCGAGCCATGGCAATAGTCCCGGTCTTGTTCTTCAGCTTGTTGCGCGCCTCATTGGCAATGGGCGCCCGGGTCGGTTTCTCCGCCATATCCGGAGTAAGCCCGCCTCCCTGGATCATGAACCCCTTGATGACCCGGTGAAAGATGGTGCCGTCATAGTGTCCTTCTTTGGCGTAAGCCACAAAGTTTTCAACCGTGAGAGGGGCCTTTTCGGCGTCCAGCTCAAGAATAATCTCTCCGAGGGATGTCTCCATCTGAATCAGGGGATTTGAAATACTCATGGGATAGCTCCTCATTATGAAGTCGTTAATTACGTCCATATCCGTTCGCGGATTATAGAAAAACCGTGGAAGGGAGGCAAGTCGTTAACAACAAAGTTTTCTCTTTCTGGGAAGCAATGTTCCTTTCTGCCATTATTCCCAGAAAGAGCAGGTTTATATTTTCGGGACGCTTGTGTTACCCTGAAAACGCAATCTCATTGATCATTCCGTAAAACCATCAGGATCGCCGTGATTCGTTTTGTACTTCTTATATCCCTTTTTTTGATGACAACCCTTCTGGGGGGATGCTCTCCCCGGCTGACTGAAACATCCTCGGGTGGGATGAAAGCAGCCGCCGCTGACCCTATCGCAGGCCTCCTGGTACCCCCAAAGACGGAATCGCTAGAACGAATGGGCTACACAATCCAGGTGGGGGCGTTTTCCAGCCTGGACAACGCCATCAGGCTGGAGAGGCTTCTGGATCAGCGGGGAATCGATGCCTTTTATTTCAAACACGACTCAGGACTGTACAAGGTACGATTTGGCAATCATTCCAGCTATGCCGCCGCACGAAAGGAAGCCGAACAGCTTCAGAGCCAGGGGCTCATCGACGTGTTTTTTATCGTGGCTCCGGAGGATTATTCAGCCAGTCGTATTCACAGCACCGGACAGGGAGATCTTCGCGAAGAACTGGTAAAAACAGCACGCCAGTTTCTCGGTGTCCCGTACCGCTGGGGAGGAAGTGACCTTGAAAACGGGTTCGACTGCAGCGGTCTCACCATGGTCTGTTATCGCCTTAACGGTCTCAATCTCCCGAGGAATTCCCGCAGCCAGTATCAGTCCGGCAAGTGGGTACCCAGAGAGGCTTTGCAACAAGGCGATTTGGTTTTCTTTGCCACCAAGGGAGGTAAACGAGTCACCCACGTCGGCATGTATATCGGTGAGGGGAAATTCATTCACGCCCCACGCACGGGCAAGACCGTCCGTGTGGAAAAGCTCTCCAATTCCTTTTTTGCGAAAACATTTGTGGGGGGGAAAACCTACCTCTGAATAACGCTCCCTCATTTGTTCAATCGCCTGAAATCCTTTTCATCGTGAATATCCCCAACAAAGAAACCCTGCCCGTTAACCGGGCAGGGTTTCTTTGTTGGGCCTCAATGGTATCGGAACGGACTATTTGCCGTACCCTGCCATCTCGTCGAATTGCAGGTACTTATAAACCTGGGCAGCTTTAGGAGCCACTTTTTCCTTGTACACTGCCAGGTACTCTGCCGGGGTCGGCAGTTTCCCAAGATTGGAGGTCACTGCACCCAGTTCGGCCGATCCGAGGAATACCTTGGCGCCGTTACCGATACGGTCATCGAAGTTACGGGTCGAGGTGGAGAACATATTCACCCCATCAGGCACACGAGCTTGGTTGCCCATGCACAGGGAGCAGCCGGCAATCTCAATGCGGGCACCCATAGCACTATACACGGAGTACAGGGCTTCGTCCTTGAGCTGTTGCTGATCCATACGGGTCGGAGGGCAGATCCAGGTACGAACGGCCGGATTGAACTTCTGGCCACGCCAGATCTCGGCAGCGGCACGGAAGTGACCGATATTGGTCATGCAGGAACCCAGGAAGACGTCCTGAATCGGGGTTCCGGCAACTTCGGAGAGCAGCTTGACGTCATCCGGGTCGTTCGGGCAGGCCAGGATAGGCTCGGTGATTTCGGCCAGATCGATTTCGATCACTGCGGCGTACTCGGCCTTGGCATCAGCCTTGAGCAGTTTGGGAGCCTTGAGCCAGCCCTTGACAGCGTCGATACGGTTACGCAGGGTCTGCGGATCCTGGTAGCCCTCTTCGATCATTTTCTCCATGAGGGCAATATTGGAGCGCAGGTACGTGCTGACCGACTCTTCGGAGAGCTGAATGCAACCGGCTGCAGCGGAACGCTCAGCGGCGGCGTCGGTCAACTCAAAAGCCTGCTCAACGGACAGCTCAGGCAGACCTTCCATCTCGAGGATACGGCCGTTGAAGATGTTTTTCTTGTTCTTCTTCGGCACGGTGAGCAACCCCTGCTTGATGGCCCAGAGCGGGATGGCATTGACAGCGTCACGCAAGGTGATGCCGGGATTGAACTTGCCCTTGAAACGGACGAGAACCGATTCAGGCATGTCCAGAGGCATAAAGCCCATAGCGCCTGCGAAGGCAACCAGACCGGATCCGGCCGGGAAGCTGATTCCGATCGGGAAACGGGTATGCGAATCGCCGCCGGTCCCTACGGTATCCGGGAGAAGCAGGCGGTTCAGCCAGCTGTGGATAACACCGTCACCAGGGCGCAGTGCCACACCGGCACGCTCGGCAATGAACGCAGGAAGATTTTTGTGCATCTTGACGTCAGCCGGCTTGGGATAAGCAGCCGTATGGCAGAAGGACTGCATGAACATGGGTGCTTGGAACTTGAGGCAAGCCAGTTCTTTCAGTTCGTCTGCAGTCATCGGACCAGTGGTGTCCTGGGAGCCTACGGTGGTCATCTTAGGCTCACAAGCGGTACCAGGGAGAATCCCTTCAACACCACAGGCTTTTCCGACCATCTTCTGAGCCAGAGAGTAACCCTGTCCAGCTTTGGGCACAGGATTGACCGGCTTGGTGAAAACCTCGGTCTCGGGAAGTCCGAGAGCCGCACGCGCCTTGGAGGTGACACTGCGACCGATGATCAGGGGGATACGGCCACCGGCACGAAACTCATCAGGCACGGTGTTGGGGGCGATTTCAAAGGTGGTGAGGACTTTACCAGCCTCGTTGGTCACTTCGCCCTTTTTGGTATTGATGACAATTACGTCACCGGTGTTCATGTCGGTCACGTCCATCTTCAGGGGAAGAGCGCCGGAATCCTGAGCGGTATTGAAGAAAATCGGAGCGATGACGCCGCCGATGATCACACCGCCGGTCTTCTTGTTGGGAACAGCAGGAATCTCGTTGCCGATGTGCCACAGCACGCTGTTGCAAGCCGACTTACGGGAGGAACCCGTACCGACGACATCGCCGACAAAGGCTACTTGAAAACCGTCTGCGCGAAACTTGGCAATGGTCTCAAGACCACCTACGAAGCGGGTCTTGCCCATAGCCAGAGCATGCAAGGGGATGTCAGGACGGCTCCAAGCATCGCCAGCCGGAGAGAAGTCATCGGTGTTGATCTCACCATCGACTTTGAACACTTTGACTTTGATAGTCTCGGGGATCGCAGGTTTCGACGTGAACCATTCTGCATTGGCCCAGGAATCGATAACCTTTTTGGCCGCTGCGTTTGACTTGGAAAGAGCAAGAACCTCTTCAAAGGCATCATAAACCAGCGTAATCCCGGAGAGGGCACAAGCGGCCTCGTCAGCCAGTTCGGCATCCTTGAGGGCATCCACCAACGGCTTCACGTTATATCCGCCAATCATGGTGCCCAGGATACGGACAGCTTCCTTCTTATCAAAAAGAGGGGTTTTGGCCTTTCCTTTCAGAACCTTGCCGAGGAAATCCGCCTTGACTTCGGCGGCCGGATCAACGCCCGGAGAAATCCTTTCTGTGAACAAGTGCTTCAGAAAATCCTCTTTCCCCGCGGGCGGGTTCTGAAGAAGCGCGCAAAGTTGCTGGGTCTGCTCGGGGTTCAGGGGAAGCGCGGGGATGCCCTGGGCATTCCGCTCGGCTTCATGCTTCAGATAAGCGTCAATCATCTCTCTCCTCCTCGATATGTGCGATCTGCATGGCATGAGCAGATCGCTATTCATACGCTGTCACCCCCCTGAGCAGCTTCAAATCAGCCACCCAAGGGATTCTTACCATACTGAAACCTGCATACTGTATACGATTTACAAGAGGGTTGTCAACGGCCAACTCGGCCAAATTTCCCGAATTTTCACGAGAAAATTTTTACTATTTGTCAACCATTCACCGTTTTGCATTTCAGAACCAACCTCCCACCATATGACACATTCTGTCACACAATGGTCGCATCATGAATTCAAACACTGGAGGTTGCCATGTTTGAAGTTCTCATGTTGCTCGGTTTCTTTGCTGCCGGTACCTGTCATCTGTTTTCTTTTGACGTCCAAAAAGAGTGTCCATACGACAAGAACATTGTCAGGACTGCAAAAAGACAATCATAATTGCAGGCCACTTTTTACCCCGCTGTTCATTGAGCAAAAAAAAACCCGGGGCATTAACATACCCCGGGTTTTTCTTCTTTAAGACAAGGAACTTATTTCATGAGTTCCTTAACTTTTTCATAGCCAAGTGCGTAGGCTTTCTTGTTCAGTTCCAAAAAGGCTTCGGGAACACGAGCAAGTACGGCCTTCTCACCGGCTTCGCGGGAAACCGCACCGGTCAGGGCAATCATGGCACCCAGCGCGACAACGTTCGCCACGATTTCACGACCCAGGTCATCTTTAGCCGTGCGGGTGATAGGGAATTTGTAAACTTTAAAATCCCCCTGAGGCTCTTTCTTGACGAAGTCGGAATCAAGAAGAAGAACTCCGCCCTCTTTGATGCCATTGGCATACTTGTCGGCCGACTCCTGGGTCATAGCGAGGCAAGCATCAACAATAGTTGCCTTCGGGTAGTCAATAGGCCCGTCGGAGATAATTACCTCGGACTTGGAAGCGCCTCCACGGGCTTCAGGGCCATAGCTCTGCGACTGAACAGCGTGCTTACCTTCAATGATGGAAGCCGCTTCAGCCAAGATGATTCCGGCAGTGATCAACCCCTGACCACCCGCGCCGGAAAATCGAATTTCAAATCTTTCAGCCATCGATGTTTCTCCTTATTCGCTGGATAATCAGGCGCCCTGCGCCTTGGCGATAACCTTAGCATATTGCTGGGTGTACTCGGGCTTCTCTTCTTTGTAGAGAACGCCGGTGAGCACTTTGCCCTCGAGCTGCTCGGCAGTCATCTTGCTGGCAGCCGCTACGGGGACGGCAATATCCTTGAGACGCTTCATCATGTCAACAACGCTACGGAACTTGTTGCGACGTCCGTAGGTTGTGGGGCAGTCATCCAGAACCTCGATAACAGCCATGCCCTTGTGTTTGATGCCTTCAGCGATCAGTTTATCGATCTGAGTGGCATGGAATGCGGTCGTACGAGCCACGAAAGTCGCTCCGGCACCGATAGCCAGTTTGCTGATATCGAAGGTGGGATCGGGGTTGCCGTAAACCGTCGTCGACGCCTTGGCGCCGGTCGGAGTACAGGGGGAGAACTGACCACCGGTCATGCCGTAAATGCTGTTATTGAAAATGACATAGGTCATATCAATGTTACGACGGCAGGCATGAATGAAGTGGTTACCACCGATCGCCGTACCATCGCCGTCGCCACCGACAACAATGACGTTCATCTCGGGTTTGGCCATTTTTACACCCGTTGCGAAAGCGGCTGCGCGACCATGAGCGGTATGCAGGGTGTTGAAATCGACGTAACCGGGCAGACGGCTGGCACAGCCGATACCGGAAACGATCGCCGTATTGTTCTTCTCGAGGCCGCAGGCGTCAATAGCCCGGATCAGCCCCTTCATGGCAATCCCGTGACCACAACCGGGACACCAGATGTGGGGCAGCTTGCCAGGACGCAGATATTTATCGTAATCGAAAGCCATGTTACTTAACCTCCTTGACTTTAGCAATGATCTGCCCGGGGTTGATCGGCTCACCGTCAACACGACCGAGGAACCCAATTTTGCAGTCCCCTTTTGCTACACGCTCAACTTCGAGAACCATCTGCCCCAGGTTCATTTCCGGAACAACGATAGCCTTGGCCTTCTTGGCCAGTTCGGCAACACGTTTCTCGGGGAAAGGCCACAGGGTAATCGGACGGAACAGGCCGGCCTTGATCCCTTCCTTACGCAGTTCGTTGACGGCATAGCGCGCAGAACGGCTGGTGGAACCGTAGGCAAAAATGACAACCTCGGCATCGTCAGTGAGGTATTCTTCGTTCTTTTCGATCTCAGCCTGAGCCGCATCGACCTTGCGAAGCTGACGACGCTGTTCGTCGTCAACGAGGCTGGCTTTGGTGGTGGGGAAACCATCCTGTGCTTTGTTCAGACCGGTAACATGGAAACGGTAGCCGGAGCCGAAGGCGGCCAGAGGGGGAACATCGCCGAAGGAGGTATCGTAGGGCTTGTATTGCTCTGGAGCCACGGTGGGGGTTTGACGGTCAATGACCTCCAGTTCGCCGGGTTCGGGGAATTCAATACGCTCACGGCTATGACCGACGATCTCGTCGAAAAGCACCTGAACGGGCATACGGTA
Organism: Desulfuromonadaceae bacterium; assembly: GCA_003250235.1. Taxonomy (GTDB): domain Bacteria; phylum Desulfobacterota; class Desulfuromonadia; order Desulfuromonadales; family SZUA-540; genus SZUA-540. The sequence continues at coordinate 10,929 of QKGY01000128.1, read as the reverse complement.
TTTCTCAGCGAGGTTAAAGGCGCGAACGGTTTCGGAGAAGATCTCTTGGCAGGAAGCGGGAACCAGGGCAATGGCCGCATGATCACCATGGGTACCCCATTTTGCCTGCTGCACGTCAGACTGTCCAGGGCCGGTAGGCATACCCGTGGAGGGGCCGCCGCGCATAACGTTGATAATGACGCAGGGGACCTCAGCAATACAGGCGTAACCGATCAGCTCCTGTTTCAACGAAACGCCAGGACCTGAAGTAGCGGTGAGAACCTTAGAACCTGTAAGGGAGGCTCCGATCACCGATGCCATGGCACCGATCTCGTCTTCCATTTGAATGAATTTTCCCCCGACCTTGGGAAGCTCAACGGACAGGACTTCCGCAACCTCGGTAGAGGGGGTGATGGGGTATCCGCCGAAGAATTTGCACCCGGCGTACAGAGCGCCTTGTGCACATGCCTCGTTCCCCTGCAACAGAGCAACTTTCTTAGCCACGTTAACCGACCTCCTAAAAATTTAAATTAATCTTTAAAGACCTTGATAGCAAAGTCGGGACACCGCAATTCGCACTGCATGCAGGCGATGCAGGCCTCAGGCTTAGCAACCTTCACCAGAAAGGCATCCATCTCCAGAACCTTCGTGGGGCAGAATTCAACACAAATGCTGCACCCTTTGCAGTACCTTTCGATCACTTCAACTCTCGGACTGCTCATTACCGCTTTTCTCCTTTGCGAGGTTTTGCCGCTCTTCGGGCGGTCTAACAAAACGAAAACGAAACACCACCAAGCCCTGGCAGGAAGGAGCAGGGCAACTCCCTAACTTGCTGTATCCACATCAAACAACGACACACTGGCAGACGCGAAATCGTCTACATCCAGTAAAAATCGATGCAGTATACACAATTTATCGAATAATTCAAATATAGAAAGAAGGGCAATGTTGCCATTGCCCTTCTTCAACTCGCCATGTCAGCAAGAATTACTTCATGCTGTCAACCAGCTCCTTGACGGCGGCTACGGAGTTGTCAAACATTGCCTGCTCTTCAGCGTCGAGAGAGAACTCAACGATCTTCTCAATGCCGTTTGCGCCGAGAACGCAGGGCACGCCAACATAGTACCCCTTAACGCCGAACTCGCCATTCAGAAGAGCGCAGACGGGCAGAAGGCGCTTCTGGTCACGAAGGATTGCCTCGGTCATGGCAATGGCGCTCGAAGCGGGAGAATAGAAGGCGCTGCCGTTTCCAAGCAGCTTAACAACTTCGCCGCCGGCACCCTGCGTGCGCTTGACCATAGCAGCCATTACTTCCTTAGCTTTGGCCTTGTCGTTGTATTTGCGCTCAAGCAGTTCCATAACAGGAACGCCATTGACGTTGGCGTAACGGACGATGGGAACCATGGTATCGCCGTGGCCACCAAGAACCATGGCATTGACGTCCTTGACGGATACACCGAGTTCCCATGCGATGAAGGTAGCGAAACGTGCCGAGTCAAGGACACCGGCCATACCCATAACGCGGCTTGAAGGGAAGCCGGTAATTTTCTGACACAGGGTTACCATCGCGTCCAGAGGATTGGAGATAACGATGACAAAAGCGTCAGGAGCATTAGCTTTGATGCCCTCGGCAACCTGGGTCATGATCTTGGAGTTGACACCGATCAGGTCGTCACGGCTCATGCCAGGCTTACGGGGCAGGCCGGCGGTAACGATAACAACGTTAGCGCCTTTGATTTCGCTGTAGCTGTTAGCACCTTCTACCGCGACGTCGAAATTATCGACGGGAGAAGCTTCTGCAATATCAAGAGTCTTGCCCTGCGGCATTCCCTCGACGATATCGAACAACACCCCCAGCTCGCGCAGAGCCGTCAGCTGAGCCAATACACCACCAATCTGACCCCCACCAATCAAAGCAATTTTCGGTCTAGCCATTGTCTCTCTCCTCGTTGTTAGAAAAATGGTATGGGACGGAGCTACAGGCTCCGTCCCGACCGTACCATGAAAATTACAGGCTGTCGATAATAGCGTTCAAAGTTGCACTGGGGCGCATCTCTTTGTCCGCCTTTTCAAACACCGGTCGATAGTAACCACCGATATCCGAAGGACGGCCCTGAGCTCCCAACAGCTCTTCATTGATTTTCGCCTCGTTGGCAGCAAGCTTCTCAGCAACCGGAGCGAAGCGAGCTTTCAGCTCAGCATCCTTGCTCTGAGCGGCAAGCGCTTGAGCCCAGTACGTGGCCAGATAGTAGCTGCTTCCGCGATTGTCAATCTCATTGACTTTGCGGGAAGGAGCCTTGGCATTCTCAAGATACTTGGAAACCGCTTCATCGAGGGTTTCAGCAAGAACGGCCGCTTTGGCATTCTTGTAGTTAGCGGCGATCATCTCCAGCGACGGAACCAGTGCACAGTACTCACCCAAGGAATCCCAACGGAGGTGACCCTCTTTGAGGAACTGTTCGACGTGCTTCGGAGCCGAACCGCCTGCACCGGTCTCGAACAAGCCGCCACCTGCCATCAGAGGAACGATGGATAGCATACGGGCGCTAGTGCCGAGCTCGAGGATCGGGAAGAGGTCGGTCAGGTAGTCACGCAGCACGTTACCGGTTACCGAGATGGTATCCAGGCCTTTGCGTGCGCGCTCGCAGGAAAAGTTCATCGCCTCGACCGGAGTCATGATGCGGATGTCAAGACCTTTGGTGTCGTAGTCTTTGAGATAGGTATTGACCTTTTTGATGATCTCCGTGTCGTGACCGCGTTTGGGATCGAGCCAGAAGATCGCCGGTGCACCGGAAGCTTTAGCGCGGTTGACGGCGAGCTTGACCCAGTCCTGAATCGGGGCGTCCTTGACCTGGCAGGCGCGGAAAATGTCACCCGGAAGAACCTTCTGCTCGAGCAGAGTGGCGCCAGAGGCGTCGACAACGCGGATCGTTCCTTTGCTCGGAGCATAGAAGGTCTTGTCGTGGGAACCGTATTCCTCGGCTTTCTGGGCCATCAGACCGACGTTGGAGGTGTGACCCATGGTCGACGGGTCGAACTGGCCGTTCTTCTGGCAATCCTCGATGATCGCCTGATACATGGTAGCGTAGCAGCGGTCCGGAACCATGGCGACGGTGTCCTGCAGTTCGTCAGCCTTGTTCCACATCTTGCCGCCGTCGCGGACGACAACCGGCATCGACGCGTCGACGATGACGTCGTTCGGAACGTGCAGGTTGGTGATGTTTTTGCGAGAATCGACCATGGCGAGTGCCGGGCCGGTTTCATAGCACTTATTAATGGCGGCTTCGATTTCAGCTTTCTTGTCAGCCGGCAGGCGGCCGAGCTTAGCCAGCACGTCGCCGAGGCCGTTATTGACGTTGGCGCCAATCGACTTCAGGTCGGCAGCGTATTTCTCAAGCGCGTCTTTGAAATAGACCGATACCGCGTGGCCGAACATGACCGGGTCGGAGATTTTCATCATCGTCGCTTTGAGGTGCAGCGACAGCAGGACTTCCTTCTCTTTCGCCTCTTTCATGCAGGCAGCGTAGAATTCGCGCAGCTTGGCGACGTCCATATGGGTCGAGTCAATCACTTCGCCAGCCTGCAGGGCAAGCTTGTCCTTGAGCACGGTCACACTGCCGTCTTCGGCGACAAACTCGATTTTGGCGGTGGTTGCCGCCGCGAGCGTTGTAGCGGTTTCGTTCTCGTAGAAATCGCCGCTGTCCATGAAGGCGATACGGGTCTTGGAAACCTCCGGCCACGGCTTCATCATGCGATGGGGATTTTTCTGGGCGAATTTCTTGACCGAGGCGGCGGCGCGGCGGTCAGAGTTGCCTTCGCGCAGCACCGGGTTAACAGCCGAGCCGAGCACCTTGGCATAGCGTGCCTGAATGGCTTTCTCAGCATCAGTCTTCGGCTCTTCCGGATAATCCGGAACGTCGTAGCCTTTTTCTTTAAGTTCCTTGATCGCCGCAACCAGCTGGACGATCGAAGCGGAGATATTGGGCAGCTTGATAATATTGGCTTCCGGCTTCAGCGTCAGATCGCCGAGTTCGGTCAGATAGTCGGCAACTTTCTGCTCGGGCTTGAGGTTGTCCGGAAAGTTGGCGAGGATACGGCCAGACAGGGAGATGTCGCGGGTCTCGACGGAAACGCCGGTCCCCTTGGTGAAGGCCTGAACGATCGGCAGCAGAGCATAGGTTGCCAGAGCCGGGGCTTCGTCAATCTCGGTCCAGATGATCTTTGCGTCTTTTGACATGGTCTCTCCTTGGTGATTTATGCCAGTAGTACCGGAAGCCCAACAACAGTCAAAACACCCATGGCTCTACGGACAGGTCCAACATGACGAACCATTACCTATCCGCCTAACCATTTGAAAAAATACATATTTACATAAAACGTTGGACTCCGGGCCCCATAATGAATGTTGTATACAGTATGCAAAAGGTCTGGGAGTGTCAAGAAAAAATATGAAATAAGCTCCCCTCTTCCCCCGCCTCGGCGAAGGGCATCATGGCCGCTCCGGCTCTTTGGCGGGAGCCCCCATCCGAAGCATTACATCCAGGGGGAAAATATCGGACTGCCGGGCCTTCTCGCGCGCCTCATCCATCTCTTCCGGAGGAACATCACGCGGAATGCTCAAAACCTGACCGGGAAAGATCTGACGAGGGTCTTTGATCTGATCTCTGTTGGCCTTGTAGATGAGCGGCCAAAGTAACGCGTCCCCATAAACCTCCCCCCGCGCGGATATGGTCCACAGGGTTTCTCCGTCGACAACCGTATATTTCGACACAAGTGGCTCGACCTTGGGAGGAGTCTTTGGGGCGACCTCCTCTTTTTTGGCATCTGAGTTCGCTTTGGGCGAAGGAGGCGTCAAGGACTTTTTCTTGACTGGCTTAGCAGCGCCACGGTTAGAACTTCCCGAAGCCACAGAAGTGGCGGCTTCAGCTTCGCGCTGCTGCCGCGCCGCCTCTTCACGAGCCTTGGTATAGGCACGTAAGGCATGGCCTTCAGCCAAAGGCAGAATGGAGCGGGCCTCGTCATATTCACCGTAGTGGACATACCTCTCGGCATCAGAGAGAGCAGCTTTGGCTGATTCGTATTCCTGGGGAGCAAAACGCGGGGCATCCACAGCATAGGCCTGTGCGACGGCACTGCGTGCCGACTGAAGCTCCTGGCTGGGCATCGAAGCACACCCAGCCAGCAGGGAAACAAGCAAAATGACAACGTACTTTCGCATCAACAAAACCTTCCTCACCAGGGATGTGGAGAGGATTATTCACGACAGAAAATCCCGGGGGAAATCGTTATTTCGGCCGGGTTGCCAACCGGATGGAGAGCTCTCGAAGCTGTTTCTCATCCACGACATTGGGCGCCTCGGACATCAAACAGGTCGCCTTCTGGGTTTTGGGGAAAGCAATGACGTCGCGAATGGAATCGGACCCGGTGAGAATCATGACAAGCCTGTCCAGACCGAAGGCTATGCCACCATGGGGAGGAGCGCCGAATTCCAGAGCATCCAGAAGGAACCCAAACTTTTCGCGAGCCTCGTCAAAGCCGATACCCATCAGGTCAAACATCTTGCTTTGAACGGCCTGATCATGGATACGGATACTGCCCCCGCCGATCTCCGACCCGTTCAGCACCAAGTCATAGGCTTTTGCCCGGGCTTTACCGGGATCGCTGTCGAGCAGGGCAATATCTTCATCCATGGGAGCCGTAAAGGGGTGGTGGACGGCGACGTGACGACGGGCTTCCCCATCCCACTCGAGAAGCGGGAAGTCCGTAATCCAGACGAATTTGAAATCCGTTTTACTGGTCAGACCCAGTTTGTGACCGAGATGCCCGCGCAGCCGCCCCAGAGACTCATTCGTCACCCTGTAGGTATCGGCGACAAAAAGCAGCAGGTCACCGACCTCCGCCCCAAGCACCGTGTTCAGGGTTGCGAGCTCGCTCTCTGTAAAGAACTTGGCGATCGGGGACTGCCACCCTTCGTCGGTCATCTTGACATACGCCAAGCCTTTAGCTCCGTAGATCTTTACAAAATCCGTCAGATCATCAATCTCTTTACGGGAGAAGGAGGCACACCCTTTGGCATTGAGAGCTTTGACGATTCCGCCCCCCTTGACGACATCGGCAAAGACTTTGAAACCGGAACTCTTAACTACGTCGGAAATCTCGACAAGCTCCAAGTCAAAACGCAGATCCGGATTATCGACGCCGAACCGGTCCAGGGCTTCGGCATAGGTCATACGCGCCATCGGCAGCGACACATCAACCCCCAGGGCATCGCGGAACACCTCAGCGATCATCCCTTCCATGATCGCGATGACGTCATCGCGATTGACGAAACTCATTTCGCAGTCAATCTGGGTAAATTCAGGCTGCCGGTCCGCCCTCAGATCCTCATCGCGGAAACATTTGACGATCTGGCAGTAACGGTCATAGCCTGAGATCATAAGAAGCTGCTTGAACAACTGGGGAGACTGCGGCAACGCGTAAAATGTACCGGGATTGACCCGGCTGGGGACCAGATAATCACGGGCGCCTTCAGGCGTGCTCTTGGTGAGAACGGGGGTTTCAATCTCCAAAAAGCCCTGCTTGTCCAAGTAGGTCCGCACGGTCCGAGCGACCCGGTGCCGCAACATCAGGTTCGCTTGGATAGCCGGACGGCGCAGGTCAAGATAGCGATGTTTCAGGCGGATGTTTTCAGCAACATCGACATAATCATCAAGCATGAACGGCGGGGTCTTGGCCGTATTGAGAATTTTCAACTCGCGTACTTCGACCTCGACCTCTCCGGTAACCATTTTGGGATTGACGGTCCCCTCGGGCCGGGGTGAAACGACCCCGCGGACAGCCAGAACGAATTCGTTCCTTACCCTATCCGCCTTGGCATGAGCCTCGGGATCCCGGTCCGGGTCAAGAGCCAGCTGGACAATCCCCTCGCGGTCACGCAGGTCGATGAAAATCAGGCCGCCGTGATACCCACCCCATCAGGCAAACTTCCTTACCAATATCTACTGCGGTAACACGCCCACAATAATGGCTTCTTTTCCAGTCACCGAGAATGTCGTTCAACGCTATATCCTCCAAAGATGTGAAGTCAGATCCAACCCTGTCCTGAATTTGAGCAAAACGGAATTATACAAAGCCTTTTTTGACGTCGTCAAGAGTAATCACTCGGCATCAACCCTCAAGGGAAAATTGTCGAACCAGTGTTTCGACAAGACCGTCAAGACGGACCTCCTCCTGACTGCCGGCATCCATGTCCTTGAGTTGTGCAACCCCACGGGAGATTTCTTCCTCGCCAAGGATCAAAACGAACCGGGCGCCCAGTTTCCCCGCCCTCCGCATCTGTGCCTTGAGGCTTTTGCCGGCAAGGTCCATCTCGGCATGCACGCCCCGACGCTGAAGAGCCGACATGAGCACGAAAGCCTGACGACTCGCCTCTTCGCCGAGCCCCGCCAGAAAAAGGTGAGGACGTGATGGAACAATGCGCTCTTCACCCTTCATCAGGACAAGGCGCTCCAGCCCCATGGCAAAACCGATCCCTGGGAGAGATGGTCCGCCGAGATCGGAAATGAGACCGTCGTATCGCCCCCCCGCAGCCACGGCATTTTGCGACCCCAGACTCCCCGTCACCATTTCGAACGTGGTCTTGGTGTAATAATCAAGCCCCCGCACCATTCGGGGATTAATCGAAAAGGGTGTCCCAAGAAGACCGAGATAAGTTTGAACCTGAGAGAAATGATCCTGACATCCACGACACAGGTGATCGAGCACCGAAGGGGCGTCGACAGTCGCCTCCTTGCAACCGGCCGCCTTGCAGTCCAGAACTCTCAGGGGATTGGTCTGATAGCGCCTGCGGCAATCTTCGCAGAGAGAGTCCAGCCGCGCCTCCAGAAAATCCACCAGGGTCTTGCGGTACCCGGGGCGGCATTCCGGACATCCCAGCGAGTTGACCTGAAGCGCCACATCCCGAATCCCGGCATCCTCGAAGAAATGAACCAGCATGGCGAGCACCTGGGCATCGATACGGGGATCTTCAATACCGATCACCTCGGCGCCTATCTGGTGGAATTGACGGTAACGCCCTTTCTGGGGGCGTTCGTAACGAAACATGGGACCCAGATAATACAGCTTGGCGACCGGGTCCTGGGCATACATCTTGTGCTCGATGTAGGAGCGCATGACAGGAGCCGTCCCTTCGGGCCGCAACGTCAACGAGTTGCCGCTCTTATCCTCGAAGGTATACATCTCCTTTTCGACGATATCGGTCGTCTCGCCGATAGAACGGCAAAAAAGCTCAGTCTTCTCGACCACGGGAACCCGGATTTCGGAAAACCCGTAAGACTTGAATATTTCCCGTGCTTTGTTTTCCAAAAACTGCCAGGTTTCAACATCTCCCGGCAAAATATCGTTCATCCCTTTGATACCTGAAATACTCACGAAACACACCCTCGCTTCCACGTTCACCGGCAAAAGCACCTGCTCGACCGGGTTAATTTTCAAAATTGCCACTATCGACTCTGCCGGAAAAAAAACAGACCGGTCCCCCCGCCAGAGGGGTCACAGCCTGCCCGTCTTCCCTTTTTTGAGGATGAGCGTTTCCGTCGGTCGGAAACTAGATCTCCCAAGCTCCCCGGGTGACGTTCCGGATCTTTTTGCCTTCGTACATGGCGCGATCCGCCAAGTCGACAATCCCGGAGCGATCATCCGCATCGTCCGGGAAAATGGCACAGCCCACCGTCGCTGTGAGCCGGCACTCCAGCCCCATCTCCCGGAGGAACACATGCTCTTCGATGGCCCGACGGATCCTCTCGGCGACAAGAGCCGCCCCCTTGGCATCCGTTTCTACCAACAGGGCGGTAAATTCATCCCCGCCGTAACGAAATACCGTATCCACTTCACGAACCGCCATATGAAGGAGCCCGCCGACTTCCTTAAGAGCGGCACTGCCGGCCAGGTGGCCATGGGTATCGTTGACGTCCTTGAAATGGTCAATATCGATAAAGACCAGGGCAAACTTGAGCCCGTATCGTTCCGCCCTGCGAATCTCCTGATCCAGAACATACTGAAGATAACGGTAATTGAACAACCCGGTCAGATCATCGGTATAGACCAGTTGCTGGGCATCCTGATAACGCAAAGCGTTCTCAAAAGCCAAAGCGGCCTGTTCTGAAAGGAACTGTAGATTTTCCAGCGGCAGAGGGTCTGGCAGATTCCTGGCGGCAAGGTTCAAGAGCACCAGCCCCCCCCTGGTTTCTTTGGCAAACGTCAGGGGAAAAAGGCAAATGGAGCGCACATTCTCAGGCCAATCGGGATTCGGCGACAACTCGGAGCTGTGAATGAGACGGAGACCGGACAACCCCTGCAGACAGGGCCGAAGAGAGCCGGCCAGGGCCAGGGCCTGATTATGCTCCAGCCCGTCGAGGCCGGCCACTCGGATCTTGCCCTCTTCAGGCAGCACAAAGGCGAAACCTCTTCCGCGACCTATTTCCTGCAGAAGAATACTCACCGCCTGGGGAAGGAGCCGATCCGTTTCGAGCAGAGAGGAAAGATTCTGACCTTTCTGAAACAGCCGGATCTGGCTCTTGAGAAGCGCATTTTCATCGAGCAGCCGTCGCTGCTCGACGCAAGTACGAACGATATGGCGCAACTCTTCGGGATTGAAGGGTTTTATGAGGTAATCCCGAGCGCCTATTTTCAACGCTTTGATCGCCGTTTCCAGCGTCGCATGCCCCGTCACCAGAATAACTTCGGGAGGATTCTCCATGTTCCGGGCCAGACGAAGGACTTCCAGACCACCGATACCTGGCATGACCATATCGGTCAACAGGACATCGACTCCACCTGCGGACACCCTCTCCAGAGCCTTGTCTCCGGTCGCACAGGTTTCAACATCGTACCCGTCCCCACTGAGGAGCTCAGAATACATGCGGCGGAAAAAAAGTTCGTCGTCCACAACCAGTATCGTGGGTTTTTTCATCCCGGAAGGCTCCCCTTTTTGGATTCTAGACGCTAGCAAAACCAGGGGGTTCTGTCAACGGAAAAGCCCGTGACGCCATTGTGTGACATGCCAGCCATCTCCCCGACTTGCAAACTGCAGACTGCCGTTCCAGTCCGTGCGGTAAAAAGGGATTCCCCGTTCCTGCACCGTTTGTACGACAAATTTATGGGGAAAACCATACCCGTTATCCCTCCCTGACGATGTAAAAACAAACCGGGGGTGGAGACGATCGCACAGAACGTCGGGGAGCGAATGTCGACTTCCATGATGAGGAAGTTTCAACACCCCGACATGATCATCCGGAAGAGTGTCGAGCAGACGAACGACCCCCGCGCCCTCCAGATCTCCGGTCAATAGCAGACTGTCGTCTCCATACCGGCAGATGCAGGCGATGGATCGGTCATTGAGCGCACCGGACTGCGGCGGTACCAGCAGGTCCAAAGATCCCGGCAGCTCTGGAATCAGATGGATCCACCCTTCGGGGAGACGTTCCGCGGGAATCTTGCCCATCTCCAGGGCCTTGCGTAACGCCGCGGGGAGTTCTTCCTCGGGGATGGCCGACTTGAAGGAACGAACCGGGAACATGGAAAGCACCGCACAGAGGCCCTCATAGTGATCCGGATGCGCATGGGTCAAAATGACCGCATCGAGTTCAGGGATGCCCAGACGCGCCAGTGCAGGCAGCACCAGACGTTCGCCGACATCGAACGTTTCGCTGTACAGTCCACCGCCATCGATCAGAAAATGCCTGTTTTGCGGCAGGGACAACAACAGAGACTCTCCCTGGCCGACGGAAAGCACGGTGAGCGTAAGCTGTGAAGCATCAGCCACCGGCCGGAATACCAGAATGACCGCCCCGGCAAGCAGGCCGCGAACCAGCCAGGGAGTCCATCGCCGCCAGGGGAGCAAGACACTGGCAACGAGCAGGGTGAGGGCAAAAATCTGTGCAGACGAAAGAA
>QKGY01000182.1 GCA_003250235.1 Desulfuromonadaceae bacterium | reverse complement strand
ACTGAGTCGCCGGGGTTGAGGATCATGGTCTGGTCGCCGTAACGGAACTCCAGTTGTCCCTCGAGCAGAAACAGGAATTCTTCCCCCTCGTGGCTGACCTGCAGATCATCGCGCCACTGGCGGGCTTCGAATTCGACCAGGAAGGGCTCCAGGTTGCGGTTTTTCTTGCCGTAGGCCAGGGAATGGTAGCGGTAGGCCGGTGCCTGTTCGCCGTGCTTGCCCCACTGGCGCAGCTGTTTGCTTTCTCCGGCCCGCACCAGGATGCATTTTTCCGAATCGCTCTCCTCCTGGAAGAAGGAATGCAACTCCACCTTGAAGGCTTTGGAGATGCGCAGCAGGGTGGCGAGCGGCGGGATAACCTGCTCGTTTTCAATCTGGGAAAGCAGCGGTTTGGACAATCCGGTAGCCTCGGCGAGATCCTGTAGGGTCATCCGCCTTTCCTGGCGCATGCGGCGGATTTTCATACCGATTTGCAGCTCTTTGACCTCATCCCGGATGTTATCCATAGTGTCCTTTACCTCGCTGTTTTTGTTGAAATTTTTACCCCTTGAAGTCGCCGCAAGTCAAGGTATTTGTCGTCCCGTCCCCGTAGGGAAGTCCGAAGTGGCGATAATTCCTTGAAGGCGTCAGGGGTTTTCATGATACCCTCGTTATATGAAATGTGCCAGCAAAACTCCCGTTTCCACCCCTTGTCTCAATCCGGATTTGTCCGACGTCCGTGCGGTCTTTTTCGATCTCGACGGCACCCTGCTCAACATCCAGATGAACGCGTTCGTTCCGCAGTATCTACAGAGAGTGGCCGCCTGCTTCGGTGATCTGGTCGCGCCGGAACAGATGGTGGATGTCCTGCTGGAGACCACCTGGCAGCTGTTGCATGCCGACGACGGCAGCCGTACCAACGAACAGACCTATCTCGATACGCTCCGCCAGCGACTGGCCGTGGGCCCCGAGCTCTACCGCAGCCGGTTGCAGGTCTTTTTGTCCGAGGGGCTGCCGCAGCTCTCCGGCTATGTGCGTCCGCTCCCTTTGGCCCGGAAGATTCTGCAGCAGTGTTTCGACCGGGACCTTTCCGTGGTGCTGGCCACCAATCCCGTATTCCCCCGGCCAGTCGTCGATGCCCGTCTGCGATGGGGCGGGTTGATCGATTTCCCCTTTACCTGGGTGAGCAGTTACGAGAACAGCCGTTACTGCAAGCCCAATCCCCGCTATTTCTCGGCGCTGCTTGCGGAGCTGCAGCTGGACCCCGCCTGTGTGATCATGGTCGGCAACGATACCGAGCACGACCTGGCCGCCAGGCAGATCGGGATTTCCACTTTCCTGGTGGATACCTGGATGGAGAACCGGTGCGGCGACGATTTCGTCACCGATTTTCGCGGCGATCACGAGGCGCTGTTCTCCTTTGTCTGCGGGCTGCCTCACAGGGGCGGGAATAATTGACATAAAGCCCAATTTTAGCTAACCTGCCCCTGTCTGAGGCCCCGTAAAGGAACGCGTCATGAACCTGACCCGAAAATCGATTCTCCTGCCGCTTTTCATCGGGGTACTGCTCATCGTGCTGGCGGGCTGCGGAGAGCGGGATAAAGAGACGCATATCGCCACTTCGGTGCGTGACCATCAGGTCAAGCCGCCGGTGGACAAACCGGCCGAAGAGCTGCTATCGACCCAGGCGTCGTTTATCGAGGTGTCCCAGAAGGTGACCCCATCGGTAGTGAATATCAGTGCCGAGCGGGTCCGTTCCTCCGGGGAGATGGCCCCCTTTTTCGATAACTTTTTCGAGGAATTTTTTAAAAATCATCCGGCGGTGCCTCGCAAGGAGAAAAGCCTGGGCTCCGGCGTGATCATCAGTGAAGACGGCTTCATCCTAACCAACGAACATGTCGTTCGCGGCGCCGAGGAAATCAAGGTCAAACTCTCTGACCAGAGGGTGTACAGCGGCACGGTGGTCGGCAGCGATCCCCGTACCGATGTGGCGGTCGTCAAGATTGACGCCGGCGAGGCGTTGCCTGCGGCAGTCTTGGGGGACTCGGACGGCTTGAAGGTCGGGCAGTGGGCTCTGGCCATCGGCAATCCCTTCGGCCTCGATCGTACCTTGACCGTGGGGGTTATCTCCGCCACCGGCCGGGCCAATATCGGCATTGAGGACTACGAAGATTTCATCCAGACCGATGCCTCGATCAACCCGGGCAATTCCGGCGGGCCCTTGCTCAATATTTATGGGGAAGTGGTGGGAATCAACACGGCGATCGTTGCCGCGGGGCAGGGTATCGGCTTTGCCATTCCCATCAACCTGGCCCGTCTCATCGCCAACCAGCTGATGGAAAATGGCGAAGTCAGCCGGGGCTGGCTGGGCGTCAGCATTCAGGCTATGACGCCGGAGCTGGCGGAATCCTTCGGGCTGGACAAGGTCAACGGCGCTCTGGTCAATAGGGTGTTTCCCGGATCCCCTGCGGCGCAGGCCGGTGTCAAGCGGGGGGATATCCTGCTGAGTTTCGCGGGCAAGGAGATTCGCGGTGTTCGCGAATTGCAGCTGCTGGTGGCCAATACGCCTGCCGGAAAGACCGAACCCCTGGAGGTCCTGCGGGATGGGCGGAAGCTTAGCCTGTCGGTGACCGTGACCGAGCAGCAGACGCAAACCGCGGACGAAAAAGCGCCGCCCGTGAAAAAAATGCGCCAGGGTATTACCGTTGCGCCTCAGGAGGGCGGGGAAGGGGTTCTGGTCGTGGAGGTGGATCCGCAGAGCTCCGCGGCGGAGGCCGGTGTCCGTGCCGGCGACGTCATTCTCTCTGTCGACCGCCAGGACGTCCGCGATCCTGCCGCGTTCGATCGCGCCATGACCGAAGCTCAAAAGAAACACAACGTGGTTCTTCTCATTCAGCGAGGAGACTCGACGATATATCTGGCCATTCCGCTATCCTGACAGGGATGTGAGGCCGGTGACGACAGGATGAACCTCTTTTTCATATAAACTCTCGAGGAGTGGACCCATGGCCAGGCTAGTGGAAAATCCGGATCTCGCCTTTCGATTGGCACGCGCGATCATTTCCGACATCGCCCTCTACAACCAGGAAAAGGTGAAGGAGGGGATCAAGAACGACAATCTTTTCGAAATTCTCGCCGAAGAGTTGGAAGAGGGACGCGAGCATTTCTATTCACGGGTCTCTGCCGACATCGCCGACCGCGATCATCTGTTCGATCGGGCCATTGTCGACGTGATGATCAAACAGGCCGGCAAGATCGAAAGCTCCATTTGGTAGATGGACGATATCCGGCAGTTTTTTTTCCCCCGGGGGCATGCTCCCGAGCGGTTGGATCAATTTCTGGCGGAGCAGTTGCCTGAGCTGACGCGCTCTCAGCTCAAAAAGCTCATCGACGAGGGCCGGGTGCGGATTCATGGAACCCCGGCCAAGGCCGGCGGCAAGCTCAAAGGGGGCGAAGGGATCGAGGTGACGCTTCCCCCGCCGGTCCCGGCTGAAGCCATCCCCGAGGAAATCCCTCTCAAAGTTCTCTACGAAGACCACCACCTGATTGTTATTGACAAACCGGCCGGGTTGGTTGTACACCCGGCACCCGGACACCAGCAGGGCACTCTGGTCAACGCTCTGCTGCACCACTGCCGGGATCTCTCCGGGATAGGCGGCGAGCTGCGGCCCGGGATCGTGCATCGGCTCGACAAGGACACCTCCGGTGTCATGGTGGCGACCAAAGATGATGCGACGCATCAGAAACTGGCCTCCCAGTTCAAGGTGCACTCGATCACCCGCAAATACGTTGCCTTGATCTATGGACTGATGCCGAACGAGCGCGGGACGGTTGACGCCCCCATCGGGCGTCACCCGACCCAGCGCAAGAAGATGAGCACCGCGGCGCGTACCGGCCGCCATGCCGTGACGCACTGGCGCGTTCTTGAGCGGTTTGTTTCAGACAGGCTCACGCTGGTGGAACTGAGTCTCGAGACGGGACGCACCCACCAGATCCGGGTTCATCTCTCCGGGATGAATTTTCCCATTGTCGGAGATCCGGTCTACGGGGGCGCCAGCCGCCTCGGCTCCCTCGCCGATGTCGCGTTACGCCGGAAAATTCAGGCCTTGAACCGCCAGGCCCTTCATGCCCGGGTACTCGGGTTCATCCATCCCGGCATCGGTGAATACATGGAATTCGAGAGCGCCCCTCCTGCGGACATGCAGGAGATTGTCGCTTACCTGGAAGATAAAAACCGTCCGGTGCAAGCCGGTTGATGAGATCCCATGGAGGACGCCGATACGCCGGATCCTCCCATCCCATGGAGCACAGTGCGTCATGAAACAAGCGCGTCAGGGAAAAATAACCTATCTCGAACCCGAATGGACCCACGGGCTTCCTCTCTATGCCGGGTTTACCACCCGCAACGGAGGGGTGAGCAGACCCCCTTACAATTCATTGAATCTCGGATTCAATACCGATGATCCGGTGTATAACGTAGAAGGAAACCGCTCCAACCTGGCCCGGGCTTTCGACCTTCAGCCCAGGGAACTGTTGACGGTCAAGCAGGTGCATGGCACCGATGTGCTGATCATCGACGCCCCCAATCCCGACCTGTCGCATTTTCTCACCGTGGAGTGCGATGCGGTCATCACCGACCAGCCCGGCATCATGATCGGGATATTGATCGCCGATTGCTACCCGGTGCTGCTGTTCGATTCGAAGCGGCACGTGTCCGCTGTCGTTCACGTCGGCTGGCGAGGCGCTGCCGCCGGCATCATTGGCAAAGCGGTGGGGGCGATGAACGCCAACTTCGGCTGTCGGCCAGAAGATCTGGTGGCCGCGGTCGGCCCGGGCATCGGCGCCCACAAATACGAGGTGGACCGGCCCGTTCGGGATGCCTTCCGGCAGGGAACCGGATTCTGGGACGATATCGCCCAGGAAATCAGCCTGGGCCGGTGGCGGCTGGATTTGAAAAAGAGCTGCGTTCTGCAGCTCGAAGCCTGCGGGATTTCGAAGGGTAAGATCGAAGTCGCCGAGGAGTGCACCTGCTGCCATCGCGAACTGTTCTTCTCGTATCGCAGGGACCAGGGCAAGACAGGAAGGCAGCTGGGATTTGTGTTGATGAAGTAGTGAAACCCATGCACAAGCGGAATCAAGAGCGGGGAGCCTGTTGGACTCCCCGCTCTTTTTTTGTGGTTTCTCGTTTTTGACCTGTGCGTCGCCGTGGGGTGTCTGTATTTGCGTTCGACGGGGTAAGGGAAAATAATATCTTGACTTAGTGTTGTTTGAACACTATATTAGTGTCAAATAAACACTAAGGAGGGCCCATGAATTACACGTACCGTCATGCTCGTCCGGCCGTCACGGCTGACTGCGTTGTCTTCGGCCTTGACGAAGAGGATCTCAAGGTGCTGCTGGTACAACGCGGGCAGGAACCTTTCCAGGGGCACTGGGCCCTGCCCGGTGGCTTTGCGGTGGTCGGCGAAGCCCTGGAGGACACTGCGCGCCGGGAACTTGCGGAGGAAACCGGGCTGAAGGATGTCTTTCTCGAACAGCTCTATACGTTCAGCGATCCGCAGCGCGACCCGAGGGAGCACGTGGTGACCGTCGCCTACTATGCCCTGGTGAATCTTTCCGACCATCCCGTTCAGGCCGCTACCGATGCCCGCAGCGCCGCCTGGTTCTGTATTGACGACATTCCGAAGCTGGCCTTTGATCACGACCGGATTTTGCAGACCGCTTACGAAAGGCTGCGGGGGAAGATCACCTACCAGCCCATCGGCTTTGAACTTCTGCCGGAGAAATTTCCCCTGCGCATGCTTCAGGGGGTGTATGAGAAGATTCTCGACCGCCCTCTTGATAAGAGAAACTTTCGAAAAAAGATCCTCAGCATGGAAATCCTCGAAGAGCTCGATGAGATCGAGACCGATGTCGGGCACCGGGCGGCGCGGCTTTACCGGTTCAACAAGCGTGTTTATGACGACAAGGTGAAGCAAGGATTCATTTTTGAGCTCTAATCCGATACAGGCCCCGTCGGGGCGGAAAGGAGGCGGATATGTTTGGACTGCGATTCATGAAAGCTGAGCCCAACATCTATGTGATGCAGCACAAAAGAGGCCGGGTCGTACGGGCAGGGGAAGGCCTTTCCTTCTTCTACTATGCCCCGGTAACTTCCCTGGTCGCCGTTCCTCTGGCCAGTGTGGATGTGCCGTTCATTTTCAAGGAGGTGACGGCGGATTTCCAGGAGATCAGTGTGCAGGGGCAGGTGGCCTACCGGGTCATCGATCCGGGAAAACTCGCAAGACTGCTGAATTTCACTCTGGCTGCCAATAATCAGAGCTATGTCTCCGAGGATCCCAACAAACTGCCGCAGCGGGTGATCAACCAGATCCAGGTTCTTATGCGCGCCGAGCTTCAGAAGCTGACGCTTAAACAGGCGCTGAAAGAAGCCCGAGCTCTGGTTGCTGCCGTGCGGGAAGGATTGGTGGGAAGCGAGCTGGTGGCGCAGCTCGGAATCGAGGTCCTGGCTTTGTCGGTTCTGGCTATGAAGCCCAACCCGGAGACGGCTCGAGCCCTGGAAGCGGAAATGCGCGAACAACTCCTTCGCGAGGCTGACGAGGCGATTTATACCCGCCGAAATGCCGCCGTCGAACAGGAGAGGGCCATCAAAGAGAACGAACTCAACACGGAGATTGCCGTCGAGTCGAAGAAGCGCCAGATCCGCGAAACCAAGATCGAAGCGGACAGGGTGGTGCAGGAGAAACGCCAGACCATGCAGCAGGAGGGGTTGCTGGGAGATATCGTTCTTGAGGAGAAGAAACGGGCCCTGGTCGATCTGACCGCGCAGAATAAAAAAATCGAGGCCGATGTGCAAGCCTATGGTCTCAACGCGGCTCTGGAGGTTTTCCGAAACATGGATCCGAAGATTCTTCAGACCCTGGCGGGAGTCGGTATGGATCCGGCCCGCCTGATTGCCGGAGCCTTCATGAATCTGGCTGAAAACGCCGAGAAGATCGGCAACCTCAACATCGCACCGGACCTGCTGCAGGATCTTCTCAACGCCGTGCCGTCCAGAGTTCAGGCTTGAACGCGGATGCCATGCCGGAGGCCCGTCCCTCCGGCATGGCAAGGAGGATCACCCATGAAAAGGCTGACCGAGAACAAGATCGTGCTGATCGTGCGGGAAACCCGCCTTGACGAGCTGATTGCGCGCTACAACAGCCTGGAGCAGGTTCGCTTTTATATCGAGCATCTCGGTGCGGATTTCTCTGATTACCTGCAGGAGCATGATCGATACAAGCGCTCCGTGGCGGTTGCCGAGACGCTTCTGCAGCAGCTCGGGAGGGTTCAGGTTCTGAAAAGGGAATTTATCGCCAACTTCATATTCGGCGAAGACGACACGGTTGTCGTCCTCGGTCAGGACGGCCTGGTGGCCAACGTTCTCAAGTATCTCGACCGCCAGGTGGTTGTCGGAGTCAATCCGGACCCGGGGCGATGGGATGGGATCCTGCTTCCCTTTACCGTGGACGACCTCGGCAAGATCGTTGCGGAGCTCTTTCAGGGCAAGAGGAAGACTTCCCTGGTGACGATGGCGCGGGCGGAGCTCACCAACGGTCAAATTCTTCATGCCGTCAATGATTTTTTCATCGGGGCGCGAACCCACGTGTCCGCCCGGTATGCCCTGGAGATAGGTGACGAACGGGAAAACCAGTCGTCAAGCGGCGTTATCGTTTCAACCGGACTGGGATCCACGGGATGGCTCAAGAGCGTGCTTGCCGGGGCGACGGGGATCGCTACGGCTGTCACGAAAAAGGCTTTCGAGGTTGCTGAAGGCGGACGTTTTGCCTGGGATGCCGATTACCTCTGCTTTTCCGTGCGCGAACCCTTCCCGAGTCGAACGACGGGAACCTCCCTGGTGTTCGGGCGGATCACGAGGGAGAGGCCGATGACTCTCGAATCACGTATGGCTGGCAATGGGGTGATTTTCAGCGATGGTATCGAGAGTGATTATCTCGAGTTTAACTCGGGGATGCAGGCGACGGTCCGGGTTGCTGACAAGTGCGGCCACCTGGTGGTCTGAAAATCAGGCTGCCGGCCGATCAGTGATACTGTTCCGAGAGGGTTCCCGCTTGACATTTTCAGTCGATTTTTGTTTAGTTCCCACTTCGACTGGAATCCGTCCGCGGTTAAGAGGGCGGAATTATCCCCACAATTGATGTTCAAGGAGGATGTACGTGAAAGCTGTTGTTCGAGTATTGTTTATCGGTTTGGTAATAGTTTTTGCAGGGCTGACGTCAGCCCATGCCGAAAAAGCCTATTGGACCTTGGAGGCCGGGCTCTTTTCGCCGGAAGAAAACGCTTTCGATACGGGTTTCTCGCTGCAGGGTTCCGTGGGCCTTTCCATGGCTGCTATCGATCCTTCTCTGGCCCAGCGCGACCCGATCTGGTCCAAGGTCTACCTGGAGGGTGGCATTGGCTACATGCACGCCGAGTTTGACGAGTCTGTGCTTGTTCCCGGTTTTCCGGCTATTTCCATTGACGGGGATGTCGACGTGATTCCGGTTACGGGAACCGTGCTGATCCGCAATGAATTCAACAACAACCTGGAACTCTACGGTGGGGGCGGCCTCGGTCTCTATCTGGTGATGCTTGAAGCGGGCGGCGCTGATGACTCGAGTCTTGAACTCGGGCTGCACCTGCTGGGCGGTGTAGGATACAAAGTCGACAACCGGCTGGCTCTGACGGCGG
>QKGY01000455.1 GCA_003250235.1 Desulfuromonadaceae bacterium | reverse complement strand
GGTGAACAGGGCTCCGATGAAAGTCGCAAGCAGCATCATTTTACCCAACGATTGGACAAAGTGCCCTGCTATGGCCGCCGGCAAGGTCAGCAGGGCGATCACCATGATCAGGCCGACAACCTGGATCAGAATGACCACGGTCAGTGATACCAGGCCAAGCAGCAGCAGATAAAAAATGTCGACGCGAACCCCCCGCAGTCTCGCGAATTCTTCATCGAAAGCGACCGCCAGAAACTGCTTGTAGAACAGCAGGACAATCAGGGCTATGGCGATATCCAGCACGAAAATCAGGTAGAGATCCGTGCGGGGGATCATGAGGATATTGCCGAACAGGTAGCTGACCAGATCTACATTGTATCCCGGTGTTCTGGCGATGAAAAGGATTCCCGTTGCCATGCCTATCGCCCAGAGAGCGCTGATGATGGTGTCCTCATGCTGTTGCCCGTGCAGGCTGATCCAGCCGATGATCATCGCCGAAAATAGGGCCGCTGCAATTGCCCCGATCAGCGGATTGTACCCGAAGTAGTAGGCGATGCCCATGCCGCCGAGCACCGCATGGGCGATCCCTCCGGCAATGTACCCGATGCGCTTGACGACGACAAAGGACCCGACGACTCCACAGGCCAGGCTGGCCAGCAGGCCCCCCAAGAGGGCATTCTGAAGAAAGGTCTGGTTCAGGACTGTTTGAATAAAAGTCGTCATGGGGCCTGTTTTTTCTTGAGAATGGTATGGTGATGAACCATCTGCATCGGCATGCCGTAGAGCTTTTCCACCACTTCGCCGCTGATATCCGAGGTGGCGTGGCAGACCAGGGTCCGGTTGAGGCAGGCAACCCGGCTGACATAGCCGGAGATAAAACCGATATCGTGAGAGACGACGATGACAGTGACCCGGTCGTTCAGACGTTTGAGCAGGTCGAAGACACTCATCTCCACCCTCGGATCGATATTGGCCGTGGGCTCGTCCAGAATCAATACTTCGGGTTCGCTTGTCAGGGCCCTGGCGATGAGGACCCGTTGTCTTTGCCCCCCTGAAAGTGCCGACAGGGGACGGTGCTGCAGGTCAAGAATTTCGGTCTCAGCCATGGCCCGTTGCGCCACCTCTTTATCCCGGGCATTGTATCCCAGAATGCGCCCGGTTCTGCCGAGCCGTCCCTGGAGCACGGTGTCGCGTACGCTGATGGGAAAGTGACGGTCAAAGGTGGCGAATTGGGGGACATAGCCCAGCTTGTGACGTGCTTGTGCCGGTGTGGTGCCGAAAATCCGGACGCTTCCGGAGACCGGAGCGAGCAAGCCAAGGATCAGCCGCAGCAGAGTGCTCTTGCCGCTGCCGTTCGGTCCGACGATTCCCAGGAATTCCCCGTCTTCGATGGATAGGGTCACGTCCTGCAGGACGGGGGTATCTTCGTAGCGGAAATTGACTTGGTCAAGCTGGATGATCGCAGGGCTCATTGACCCTCCAGGGAGGCGGCGAACACCTGGGTCACACGGCGCATGTTGGCCAGGTAATCTTCGGCCAGAGGGTCGACAGCAACAACCTGACCGTCAATGGCTCTCGCCACGTTTTCCGCCAGCTTACGGCTGAACTGCTGCTGGACAAAAATGACGTGAATATGCTGTGCCCGGGCCTGATCGATGAGGCGGGCCAGACTTTTGGCCCCGGGTTCCTTCCCTTCGGCCTCAATGGGGATCTGATGCAGACCGTAGGTGTCGGCGTAATACCCCCATGAAGGATGAAATACCAGGAACTCTCTATTTTTCAATGGGGCCAACGTGTTCCGGATGTCCTGGTCAAGGGTGTCCAGATCGCGGGCGAAGGCGTCGTAATTGGACTGGTAGAGCGTGGCTGATGTCGGATCGAGCTCGGACAGAACCTTCAGAATATGTCCGGCCATAATTTTCACCAGGAGTGGGCTTGTCCAGATGTGCGGATCAAGTCCCCTTTCTTCAAGCGCTTCCTGGTGGTCTGCATGGCCGTCATGGTCATGACTTTCCATCTTCCGCAGGGTGATCCCGTCGCGTAAATCAACGATCCGCAGATTGGGGTAGTTCGCCGTAATGCGATCCATCCAGACTGTTTCGAAAGCCACGCCGATGCGGAAATATACATCCGCATGGTCCAGGGCCGCCATTTGCTTCGGGGTCGGTTCGTAGGTAGCGGGACTGTTGCCCGGGCCGACCATGACCGTCACGGCTACCCGGTCGCCGCCGATGCGTTCCACCATATATTTCTGCGGGAGAATGCTTACGAATACCGAAAGGGGTTTGGCGGAA
>QKGY01000024.1 GCA_003250235.1 Desulfuromonadaceae bacterium | reverse complement strand
GGGGGCTATGGCGCTTTCCAGGGCATTGATTTTATCTACAACAAGACGCAGACGTTTGAGTTCGCGTTCATTTTTACTGCCGACAATTTTTTTTACCGCGTTCATTTTTACTGCCGACAATTTTTTTTACCAGAGAACCGATCATTCAAAGACTCCTCACATATTCAGAGTTCTCTTCATCGGGGCAAGACGCTCAGAAATCGAGCCCTTCGGCGAAGTGGCGGCATCATAGCATAGCCCTTAATACCCCACAAGAACTATGACACCTCATACGGAAGCACAAAAAACAAAACCCCGGAATGACCGGGGTTTCAAGGATTTTTTGTTTATATAAAAATCAGAGATATTTCTTAGGGTTCAGCGGGACTCCGTTGAGTCTCACCTCATAGTGGACGTGCGACCCTGTCGAGGTTCCGGTGTTGCCTACGGCGGCAATCTTGTCACCCCGCTTCACCCGCTGGCCGACCTTGACGAACAGCTTGGAATTATGCCCGTAAAGGGTCTTGAATCCATACCCGTGGTCGATCACCACCATCTTTCCATAACCGGCGGCGGTTTCCGCCCGACTGACAATTCCATCAGCCGTTGCATAGACCGGGGTCCCGGTTCGGGATGCGATATCCAGCCCTTCGTGCATTTTGAGCTTGCCGCTGAAAGGCGAGTTGCGCATGCCGAAAGAGGATGTCAGCCACCCTTTGACAGGCCATCCCTTGGGCTTGGCCGCCAGAAGAGACCGCTGGTCGTTCAGGAATCCCTGAACCTCCTCCTGGCTTTCCCGACGAAGCTCAATCGCCTCGCGGATCTGGTCAATCTGCCTCTGAAGCTCAGAAAACTCGGTCGACGCGTCATCCTCGGGAGGACCGCCAATGCCGTTAAGAGCATCGGGGCGCGGGCCGGACAGCTGGGCCAACACACGCACCTTGGCATCGTTCTGCGCCAGCACAACCATTTCCTTGCGCAAATCCTCGATGTTGGCGCAGAGCCTGCCGATCTCCTGTTGCTGCGAGCGGTTTTCCGTACGCAAACGATCCAGTTCCTGACGATCGACATTCGTCCTGAGGTAATCGAACAGCACCAGACCGCCCCCGACGCACAGCATCACGACAAACGATGCCGCAATGGAAAGCCAGCGGCGCTGTACCGTGAAGCGCCGCACCTGGTGCGACCCTTCCGGAATAATCAACATAGTAAATCTTTTGGCGGACAAACGGTCCTCCTGGCTATCTAAAGTAATATTTCAACATTCGAATAGTCGCGGAGCGGCGCGTTCATTAATAAAAGATGCCACCCGACCCTGTCAAGTTATTTGACGTGCTTGCCGTCTTCCCATGGCAAAGCACTGCCATTTTTTGTCCTTGCCTATGGCTAAAAAACCTAATTTAAAGCTCTATACTGAGGGCGATTTCGTCACATTCGGGAAACTTGGCGCATTTGATACAATCGCTCCAGATCTTGTGGGGGAGCTCCGACTTCTCGATCAGATGAAACCCGAGCTTTTCAAAAAAACCCGGTTTATACGTCAGAGCGAATACCCTCTTCAATCCCAAATCGCGGGCCTCTCCAAGGCAGGCCAGCACCAATTCACGACCGAGACCCTTTTTTCCGTAGGATTCGGCAACCGCCAAAGATCGCACTTCAGCCAGGTCTTCCCAGCAGATGTTCAGGCTGACGGTGCCAACGACTTCCCCGTCTTCCTCATAGACATAAAAATCACGTATGGTTTCGTAAATCTCCGCCAAAGACCTTGAAAGCATCATCCCGTCTTTGGCATAACCGATCAGCAACTTGTGAATCACCTTGGCGTCCGGAATCCTTGCCCGTCTGACCATATGCCGCTCTCCCCTGCTCGTAAAAAAAGGCCCCGCCGGGGCCGAAAAGTCAAATCATTGACCTGCGTTAACCCCTGTGGGAGGAGGCGATCATTTCGCGAGCATGAGCCAGGGTTTTTTCCGTCACCTGAGCACCACCCAGCATTCGCGCCATTTCCATGACCCTCTCTTCCCCGTCCAGAGGGACCAGAACAGTAAAGGTTCTGCCCCCCTGCTGCATCTTTTCAACCCGGTAATGCATATCGCCAAAAGCGGCCACCTGGGGAAGGTGGGTGATGCACAACACTTGCAATCCCTGTGCCACCCCCAACAGTTTTTTGCCAACCGCCGTTGCCGCCATCCCTCCGACTCCGGCGTCCACTTCATCAAAAACCACCGTCGACACCCCATCGAGGGCCAGCATGATTCGCGATAGTTCTCCCCCCGATGCAATCCAGGCAAGGGGCTTGGCTTCCTCACCGGGATTGGGGGAAATGTAGAATTCTCCGCGCTCAAGCCCCTTGGCCCCCGGTGCAGGCAGGGGGAACAGTCTCATGTCGAACTGGGCCTTTTCCATGGCAAGGTCCCCAAGTTCCCGTTGAACGTCTTTCTTGAGCGTCTGGGCGGCAGACTCTCTTTTGCCGGAAAGGGCCCGGCCGGCTTCCGACAGACGTTCGCGAGCAGCTGAAAGCTTTTTCTCAAGAACCCCACGGGTCGCATCAATATCGTTTAAAACCTCTATCTCCTGATCCACCTTTTCCTTGTGAGCCAGAATCCCGGCGATATCCGATCCGTATTTCCGCTTGAGCCCGGCAAACAGGGCCAGACGCTGTTCCACATGGTCCTGGCGCCCCTCTTCAAAAGCACCCTGACCGGAATAATCCCGCAGCTGATTGGCAACATCCTCCAGGCTGTAAAGCGCATTGCGAACCGTCTCTCCCAAAGCACCGAGAGTCGGATCGATCGGCGCCAGCGCCTCGAGCTGATCGGCCAGTCCTCCCAACTTTTCACACACAGCGCCTTCCATGGCGTAGAGGAGCTCATGCCCTCCTTCAGTCGCGGCCGTCACTTTTTCGGCATGTTGCAATCGAAGACGCTCGGCAGACAGCTCCTCGTCTTCACCGATACGGAGCTGAGCCCGTTCAATCTCACGGCTCTGGTAAGACAGAAGGTCCAGGCGCTGCTGCCGGTCTTTCTCGGCCGTTTCCAATTGTTGAAGGTTGTCCTCAAGCTCCTGCACGTCGCGATAGAGTGCGCGATACTGTCGGGCCACGTCCTGCAACCCGGCATAACGGTCCAGCATATCCAGGTGTTTGTCGGCCCGCTGCAAATCCTGATGTTCGTGTTGTCCGTAGATTGTGAGCAGCGGCAGCGCCAGTTCCTCAAGCTGGGACAGTTTGGCCAAAGACCCATTAATGGTCGTGCGGTTTTTACCGGCCCGGCTTATCAGCCGCTTGATGATCAGCTCGTCGCCACCCTCGAACCCCTCCTGCTCCAACAGGCTATGCACCGCCGGCTTGTCCGAGATATCAAAAAGAGCCTCCACCATCGCTTCCTCTTCCCCGGTACGAATCATCTCCGGTCGAGCGCGACCGCCGAGGAGCAACCCCACGGCATCGATAATGATCGACTTTCCGGCACCCGTCTCGCCGGTCAGCACATTGAATCCCGGCTTGAAGGTGACATGCAAACGGTCAATGATGGCAAAATTCTTGATGATCAGGTCGGTCAGCATAGACGTATCTCTCAGCGGCAAACACAATGTTCATTTACGCAGCGGAATGCTTCACCGTTCTCCCCACCGCAGCTTGGTACGAAGGACTTCGAAGTAATCCCGGGAGGGGCTCTTCACCAGCAGGGTGCTGCTCTTGGACCGCCGGACCTCAACGATATCGCCTCCCTGAAGCGGCATTCCCACCTGGCCATCCGCCGTAAAGACCACATCCTCATCCTGAAATTTGACCTCGACCCGGATGATCGATTCGTCAGAGACGATGATAGGCCGGTTTGTCAGCATATGAGGGCATATGGGAGAAATGACCAGGCAATGAATACCCGGATACATGATAGGGCCGCCAGCCGCCAGATTGTAGGCCGAGGATCCCGTCGGTGTAGAAATAATGAGCCCATCAGCCTTAAAGGTGGTC
>QKGY01000048.1 GCA_003250235.1 Desulfuromonadaceae bacterium | reverse complement strand
GGGAGGAAATCACAAGCGTTAATAGGTATTTAGGGGGAAGGGGCGCGAGGGTTAATGTCACACACTTCTCGGGTCTAAGCGGGGAGCTCAAAAAACTAAGCCGCGCATACAGGGGCGCAGACCTGACGGTGCCTGCCCTTTGGGCGCGATTGCTGACCAGGTTCTCTTGCGCAGAAGGTTCGAGGCTGCTCCCAGGAAATCCGCTTAGCGGGGCGGGTCCATCCGGTTTTACAAACTTCAATTATTGGTTCGGTAAATCTCTGTTCTCGCCATAAAAAAGGCCCGGCGTCAACCGCCGGGCCTACCTGAACGTGCAAGGTAACGGCAAGATTAATCGGTTCCGAACTTCCACTCTTCATCTTGCTCGCCGGTGCAGATATACGAAATATCCTCAAAATCCGACATGCAAACCTCGATGACGTCCTCTTCCTCATGAACCCAGAATGCTCTTGCTCCAGCCATGGTCTTTCTCCTTTTTCGAAATGTTATGCGGGGACAAACCCGCGCCTGAAATGGTGGTGTGAAAACTGTGGTGCTTTTCCATAGTGTGCCGCATTATGGAGAAGCGAAAGGCGTGCCAAGATTGGCAAGGATGTAAGTTGGCTAATCTATTGAAAATACAATAAAATATGTATACGCTATGCCTTGTTTGGTGGGACAGGATGACCCATCGGATGGACAAGGTGAGACAAAAGTGCCCAGGCGGAGAGGACGGACAGGGAATTCCTGATGGACAAGATTTTTTTATGGCGTTAATTTTTGATGCGAAATGTTTATCGGGATCTTATGACGGAAACTATTATGCTCTGCCCCAAATGCGGCCATGAAAGCCTGTCTGATCTGAATGCCTGTGAACGGTGCGGGGTCATCTTTGCCAAGATCCATCCCAATGAGGGAGCCAAGTCTCCTGTTTCGCGGGATGTAAAACAGGAAGCCGAACCATCGGAGAGCCCTCGAAATCTCTTCTTGGCCTTGCTCTTTACCGTCGATACGGACGGCAATGTTTTTCACCTCGTGGGGCGATTTATTGCTCTACTGATCCTGGCCATCTGGGGCGGCAAGCTGATTTTCGCGGGGGTCGACAGTAACGCGGCCGGAGAAAGCTGGCTGCATCTGGTCAATCTGCCTTTCCACGAGGCCGGGCATGTGCTGTTCCGTCCTTTCGGACGGTTTATGACCGCGCTGGGCGGCACTCTGGGGCAACTGCTTGTCCCGCTGATCTGCATGCTCACCTTGCTGCTCAAGACCCGCGATCCCTTTGGCGCGGCTGTATGTTTCTGGTGGTTCGGGGAGAACTTTCTGGATATCGCCCCTTACCTCGACGATGCCCGAGCCGGGAGCCTCCCTTTGCTCGGAGGTAACTTCGGCCATGCAGCCCCCTATGGTTTCCATGACTGGGAATATCTTCTCACCGAGACGGGCCTGCTGCGCGCCGACCATGCTTTGGCAATGATTTCACAGGGTAGCGGCTCTTTACTGATGATTCTGGCTGTTTTCTGGGGCGGGGCTCTGCTGCGGATAGGGCTAAAAAATACGAATAGGATCGCCTGGTCCTAACATTCAAGGGAGATTTGTACTGTTATGAAATCTGATTCGATTCCGAAAGTTTCTCTTCGGGAGGGAAGCTTCCGCTGTGTGCTCTTGCTTCTGCTCTTTTTTCTTCTTGTTCAGGTCACGTGTTCTTCGTCCGCTCTTGCCTGGCAAGACAAGACGGGCACTGGCGGACTTTATGCCGAGCTGGGTGGGCGCGAAGGTCCCGATGCCTTCTGCGGGGAAATAGGTGCCTTCGGGTATGTGAACAACAACCTGACGTTACGGGCCGGACTGGCCATGATCGCCTCGGAAAGTTTCGACGATCTTTTCACCGGGATTACCGCCGGAGCCCGTTATGCCTTTGACAGCCCCTTAACCCCCTTTGTCGGCCTCGGAGTATTCGGAGGCTACTCCAAGGAAACCGTGAGTGCCACCAATGACGGCGTCGATAACAACAATAATGGTCAAGTGGACGAGTGGGGAGAAACGGATGAAGTGATCTCTGATGTGCTATTAAGCATCTACCCCGAGATCGGAGTGCACCTGTGGGCGGGAGACCATATGCGGTTGACCGTCTCCGGCAAGTACCATGTCACGACCGAAGGAGAAGATTCCAACTTCTGGTTGTTCAATTTTGGTCTGGCCATGAGTTTTGGGGAATAAGAGGCAAGAATCTCACTGAAATTTGGATTATGCGGCGGAATGCCTACGGACCCTTTCATTCCAAAGGTGCCGTAGGATGTCCCCATTTTATCAAAACAGATTTTATCGGGAATGATCCTGCCGGGAAAAGCTTCCGGCTTGATACCTTTGATATACGGCAACGGGTCGCACTGCGAGGGTGCGACCCGTTTTGTTTAAGCAGTGGTTTCCGCTTGAGAAGATGACGTCTTGGAAGGTTTTGCAGTATCCTGTTGCTATAAAGATCAACGCTTGCCCGGTTCCCGGTTATGGAACGGCTGGGATTCTCGGGGAACCATAAAGGAGTATCAGTCATGAAAAAGACCTATACGGGGGGATGCCATTGCGGCGCGGTACGGTACGAGGCGGATATTGACTTGAGTGCGGGGAGTTTCCGGTGCAACTGTTCGATCTGCTCCAAACTGCGCAACTGGATTGTCTCGGTGAAGCCGGGAGACTTCCGGCTGCTGCAAGGTGAGGGAGAACTTCGTGATTACCAGTTCGGCGGCAAACGCATTCACCACCAGTTCTGCCGCAACTGCGGTGTTCACTCCTTCGGCTGGTCGGAAGCCCATGAAGACGGTGGCCGCTTCTACGCCGTCAATCTGAGCTGCCTCGATGATGCCACGGCCGAGGAGCTGGCCCGTGTCCCCATTACCTATGTGGATGGGCGAAACGACAACTGGAGCGCTCCACCGTCTGAGACCCGCTACCTATAGATTGTTTCGCCATAAAACGCAAAGAGGGCCGCTCCATATGGGGCAGCCCTCTTTGCGTTTTATGGCGGGAGCAGATGAGAATCGAACTCACCGGGGACGGGATACGCCCCCCACCGGTTTTGAAGACCGGGAGCGTCACCAGACTACTACCTACTCCCAAAATGATTTTTCGTGTTCAGGGGCGGATGATGCGCCCCGCTTTGGCCAAGGCCTCGACAGTGTCGAGCATGTTGGTAGCCCGGCCGACGGCCAGCTTGTCTTTCAGGGTGAAAAAGTCGAGACACAGCCCGCAGGAGGCGATATCGGCACCCTGGTCGGCCAACTTGTGCAGGGCTTCGAGAACGTCGGAACCCTCGGTGGTCAGCCTGACGCCGGCATTGACGAAATAGAGCGCGTCGGGGCAGGGGCTGAGTTCAAGCAGGGTGAAGATGAAGTTCTTCATCAGAATATGCCCGAGTTCGTCGTTGCCGCTGCCCATGACGTCGGAAGCAATGAAAACCACGGTTTTCCCGCTGACAGCGGGTCCGGCCTGAGTGGCCTGAGGGGCGTCGCCGGGGACGATCTCGACGGCAAAACCGCCTTCCGCCTCGGCGGAACTGACGCCGCGCCCAAGGCTTTTGGCCAGGCGGGTGACATTCTCCCGCGCCGTTTCGTCTCCGACCAATACCCGCAGGTTGACTGACGGTTCCGCCAGCAGAACTTTGCGGGTTTCAATAACCGGGTGCGGGCATTTCTTGTCGCGACAATCGAGGGTGTTCATGGAATCCCTCCGTAAAGAAAAAGTGATCCGTATATTAATTGCTCATGAGAACTTTTGCAAGGAGGTTTTGGTTAACAAGATTTCCCCTGGAAATCGGGAGAAGGGCTGGTAGAATTGGGGCGGTTTGTCGTTAGTGCTTTCTAAGTCTGTGGAATAGGGGGTGAGCGATGTTTCGTGGGATTGTTGCGGTGGTTGTTTTCATCGGAGGGGTGATCGGGAGCGTGGTCCCGTCGCAAGCCCAGGATGACCGGCTCCAAGCGAGTCGGCAGGTGGTCAGGACGTTTATGACCGAACTTAAAGGTAAGCTTGAAGAGGCCGTCAGCCAAAAAGGCCCTGCCGGGGCGATTGCGGTGTGCCGGCGCGAAGCGCCCGACATTGCGGCGCGCCTTTCCGGGGAAACCGGATGGTGGGTTGCCCGCACCAGCCTGAAAGTCCGCAATCCAGGAAACGAACCGGACGCTTGGGAAAGGCAGGTCCTGGAAAGCTTTGAAGCGCGGCGCCGCGCAGGGGAGGATCCCTCGACCCTCGAGCACACCGAGGTGGTGGAGATGGCAGGCGGCCGGGTCTATCGTTATATGAAGGCCATTCCCACCGGACCGGTCTGCGTGCTTTGCCATGGGGGAGATCTCGACCCGTCGGTGCAGGCGCAGTTGCAGAGGTACTACCCACAGGATCGCGCCACCGGGTTTGCCCCCGGCGATATCCGCGGTGCCTTTACCCTGATTGAGCCCCTGAGCCCGGGAGATTGACCATGCGCCGATGGCTATGGGCGGGGATGCTGATGCTGATGCTGGCAGGTTGTGGAGACCGGGCCAAAGATCTGTACGAGACGGGTCTGTTTGAGGAGCGGCAGTTCAACGCCGAGAGTGCCGCTCAGCGTTACAGGGAGGTGCTGGAACGCTATCCCGATTCGAGCTACGGGTCTCTGGCTCGGGAGCGCCTGGAGGCGTTGCGCGAATCCGGCAAAGTAAAATGACCTCATGGCCGGAACGTAAAAAGGCCTTCGGCTTGTTGGCAAGGGGATCAGTTGATCTAGTGATGTTTTCTGTTTGAGGTTAATTCCCGGCATGTGAAGGGGCCACGTTTATTCAGGCGCGGCCCTTTTTTTTCGGGTATCCGGAATTTACTGTTGAAAAAGGCAAGTCCGATACTGGTGATATTCATCGACGAAAGCCATCTACTCGATAAAAACACCAAGGGGTGGTCTTCCTGGTTTGCAGAACCTTCAAAATATGGCAACCCCGCCTGGCCATCCAGACGGGGTTTTCTCATAAGGCAGACGTTTAGAGAAAAAACCTTAACTCTTATTGAACTCCCCTCTCAAGTACCCACCTGATTCACTCCCATCTTGCATCCAGGATATGTTATGGGGGGAGGACACCGACAGCGACAGAGACAGAACCGCTGAGGCTCGTGACGGTATCGGTAGCGATCACCAGCTGGTCTCCGGGGGACGTCAGGCTCAAGCCGGTGAAGGAGTGACTCCCGTTATCGTCGGCGGTAAACGTATAATTCCACGGCAGACTTGCGACTGGGTCAGTTGAGGTGAATTGAACGGTGCCGATATATGAGGTGACCGTATTGGCATAGGCATCCTGGGCCGAGACCGTGATCGTGAACGAGCTGCCTATGGTCACATATGTGGGTCCGGTCACCTGAAGGTACGCTATTGCGGCCGGCATCACCGTATACGAGTGGGAAGCGGTCAGCGAGGCATCTATGGTATCAGTGACCGTGAGGGTTTGATCGCCTGCCGATCTGAACGAGATACTGAAAGAGTGGCTCCCGTTATCTGCGTCGGAGAATGCAGTGTCGGCTGGAAGAATGGCAGCGGAATCCGAAGAGGAGAAGTACACCGTCCCCCGGTACAATGGCGTTATGTTGCCGTAGGCATCGAGCGCGGTAACGACAAAGCTATTGGCTGTGCCGCTGGTATAGCTCCCTGTGTCCGGCGTCAACGCTATCTGGCTCGTGGCAGCCGGCGCAATCGTGAAATTGGCGCTCGTACCCTCTGTGAGGCCGGCCCCCGATACGGTCAGCGTATACGTCCCCGCCTTGGTGATGGAGAGATCGTCGAAGGTCGCGACGCCGTTCGACGACATCTTCGTGGTCGTTCCAGACAGGGTGGCGCCGCCGCCCGTGATTGCAAGCGTCACATTAATGGCGGAACTTACCAGGTTGCCGTTGGCATCCGAGACCTGGATCGCGACCTGTTGAAGCGTACTGCCGGCGTCTGCCGACTGCGGCTCCTGCACGAAATCAAGTTTCACGGCGTTGCCGGGTATGACATTGAAACTCGTGCTGTCTGCGGAATCAAGACCGGCTGAGGTTGCACGGAGCACATAGCTGCTCCCGCTTTTATCGATGGACAGTCCGCTGAACGTCGCGGTGCCCGCCAAGGCCGCCACTGCGGTGGTTCCCGCAAGAGTACCATCGGCCGGATTGTTCTGGATCGCAACCGCGATAGTATCGGTAAAGTCCGTTACGATGCAGCTGTCAGCATCGCGCGCCGAAACCGCTACGTCGAAATTCGCTCCTGCAACGACATCCACCGGCTGGGTGGTGAAATCGAGGTACGATGCGCTCCCGGAAGGCATTGCTGCCGCGCAAATGCCGTCCGCCTCGCCGGTAAGCGCGCTGGAGCATGCCTCACAGCTTCCGGCGCAGGAGGTGTTGCAGCAGACGCCGTCTGCGCAAAAGCCGGTGCCGCATTCACCGGCGGACGAACAGACTTCCCCCTGGTCCGTTGTGCATGCAACGGTAATGTTCGTGATATTAGCGGAAGCGACCGTACCGCTGCCTGCGGTAACTATGCATGTCTGGCCAGGACTCGTCGGCGAGTTCACCACCGCAACGCTGTATTCTTCCCCGGTCGCAAGCGACGAGCTGAAAGTAAAAGGGCCGTTGGCAAGTACGGGTAGCGCATCCCCCCCATTATTGGTGATAACCAGGCCGCTTCCCGTTAACCCGCTTACGATCCCGCCGATCGTGTATGTGGGAGCCGGTGGCGCGGATGACCCGCCCCCACAAGCACAGAGAACCAGAACACTCAAAAGTACCGTTACATACCGCCACTTCAGGGCCATTTTCATAACCGGAGCCTCCAAATTTGATACCAATATTAACGACGCCGAAGATCTAGTCAAGCGGTCTTCAACAAGCAGGAACGGGTTCCGATAGTGGAGACATCTCAAGCTAACCAGGGAGTGCCCCGGGAATCACAAGTTTCCAGACGGAGAACGGCCCAACCTGCTATCGCCAGGTTGGGCCGTCTTGCATTTTGCTCTAAGCCTCGGTCGTAGATCACCTAGAACTTGAAAGGCGGAAAAGCCTTTTGTGTGAACCTTGTTTTTAGGATTTAGTGTGGTTCTTTGACTCAAGCCAATTGGCCAGTTTCAACAGTAAATTCCGAAGACTCTTTATTTATAGGGCATAAAAGAACTCCCACGCCTTGATGGCTGGGGTAAAAAATTGATCCCCTTGGGCTTGTTGGCGCAGGGCCTTTTTGTGAGCAGTTTATTGCGGGCGCTGGAGCTTTTTCCGGGGCAGGCGGTCCCGGTCGGGAACCAGCCGGGCCACCGATTCAACATGTGATGTCTGCGGAAACATGTCGACGGGCTGCACCTCTTCGGTGCGATACCCCAAACCGGCCAGAAGGTCGAGATCGCGCGCCAGGGTGTCGGGATTGCAGGACACGTAGATCAGGGTGCGCGGCTCAAGATGCACCAGGGCTTCGAGAACCTCGGGGGCACAGCCATTACGCGGAGGATTGACCACCGCGACGCTGCCCGAAGGCACTTCCATGGCGAGATCATGGACCAGTTCGGCCGCGTCCCCGGCCCGGAAGGTGCAGCCTTCGATGCCGTTCATCTGGGCGTTTTCCCGGGCATTGCGGACGGCCTCTTCGACCACCTCGATGCCGATGACACGCGAAGCATCCTGAGCCAGGTGCAGGGCGATGCCGCCGATGCCGCAGTAAAGATCCACCGCCGTATCCCCTTCCTTAAGGGCGGCCCACTGCCGGACCAGCTGGTAAATGCGCGCCGCCTGACTGTTGTTGACCTGGAAGAACGATGTGGGGGCGATGCGCAGGCGGATATCCCCCACCTGGTCGATGAGGTCGACCGCGCCGAGCATCTTCAGGGTGTCGCGTCCGAAGATCACGTTGCCGCTCGAGGTATTGATGTTCTGGTGGACGGATACCACCTCCGGGACTTTCTTGCGGAGCCATTTGGCCAGGTGCGTGATCTCCCGGTAGTTCTTCTCTGCCGTCACGAAAGTCACCATCGCCTTGTCGAAGGCGGGGCTGACCCGGATGGTGAGATAGCGCAGCAGCCCGCTCTGCCGGTCGGGGTTGTAGACGTAAATCCCCTGACGCTCGACCTCCTGGCGAACCACGTCGACGATACGGTTGATCAGTGGGTGGTGCAGGGGGCAATCACCGATGTCGACCACGTCGTGAGAGCCGCGGCGGTACAGACCGATGAGGACCTTGCCGCGTTCCTTGGCCATGGCCAGCTTGGCGGTCGTGCGGTAGCCGAGCTCCGATGCCGCGGGCCAGACCGGGTGCACGGGGACGCCACGCAGGGTGGCATGGGCGCGCAGAGCCTCTTCGACCCGCTGGGTTTTGAAACGCAACTGGGCATCCGCTTTCAGGTGGATCAGGGAGCAGCCGAGACAGGGGCCAAAATGGGTGCATGCGGGGCGCACCCTCTCGGCATGCGGGGTCAGCACCCTCTCCAGACGACCGATGATGCGGTGCTGTCCCTCGTGCTCGATACTGGCGGAGATCTTCTCTCCCGGAAGGGTGGCTGCGACCTGCACCTCTTTGGCACCGAGGTGACCGATGCCGACCCCTTCGTCATTGAGGCGCTCTATGGTGAGTTCGATGCGCGGACGGGGCGCTTTCTTTACGCCGGCGCGGACGGGGAATTTCTTTTTTTCCATGGATATGACCTGTCTTTGCTAAATAAGTTGGGGGCACATTACCCCGTCATCCGGGACGCTGTCAACGACTCTCTTGGACGCTTGACTTGGCGCCGTGGCAGCCGGTAAACTCAGCGCAATTTTGCCGATCTTCGGGGTAGTTCC